>JALNVO010000125.1 GCA_023231365.1 Fibrobacteraceae bacterium
CATAAAGTGCTGGATATGTCGCTCTATTGCGCAGAGTGCGGAAGCATTACCTCGCACTCCATTCTCTCTAGGGAGCTTTTTTCGACTCGGGTAAACGTCCAACATGGAATTCCCCTTGTTTGTACTTGCAATATCTGCAAGAGTTCCTTCATGGGCTTTACGCAAGAATTTTATTTTGGCACTTCTTCGTGTGGAAATATGGAATATGCAAAAGTGCTGGAGCGGAGTAGGCTTATTCCAAGGGATTGGCTTTATGTGAAAGGGGAGCCCCGCCCGGGAAGAGTTTCTGCAACTTACCAGACCAGAGATTCTGATGTAGCTGTCGTGGATTATGGAGCAGGAAAAGAGGAAACTATTTCTCGCCCTATTTTGGAAACTTTTGATGAAAGGGCCCCTTTGGGTTATCGCCTTTTTCCAGCTCAATGTGGAGTTGCTCTCTTGGGAGATCCTGTTTATCATGTAATCCGCGATGCGTTTGGTAAAGTCGTTGGCCGTGTAACCGATGGTGAAAAAGATAAACTTGCTGTTCTTTTGGAGAATGGGACGCTTCTTTTTATCACACTTCCTGATGAAAGTCAATATCTTCCAGATGCAAATATTTTAGACAACTTAACGATGAAACTTTCCGGGATCTATCCGGAGGCGGTTTCTTCTCTAAAGTTGACTGTAGTGAATGCTGTCGCTTATTTGCAGGGAAAGGCTTCTGGATATCCTTTGAAAGAAAAAATTGTGAAATTGGTAGAAGGCATTCCGGAGTTGAGAGGTTGCGTCGATTTTATTGCAGTAGAAGTGGGGAAGGTTGTACCCGATTCCTCTTTGGAAAGAGCCGCTTTCTGTATTCTAGAAGAAGCAAATTCCCCGTTGTTTAATTATACCGTAGACGTTCATACGGGAATTTTACAAGTGAGCGCTTTTTATCCCGAGGGAAAAGATCCCACATCAGTAGAAGACAAATTGCGAAGGCTTGAAGGCTTGCGGGATGTTGTCTTTGAAATAGAGAAAGCTCCGCCGGAGGCTCCTGATATGCGCCAGCTTTGCCTATCTGTTTCGCGGATATTAAAGGAAAATCCGCGTATGGCGAATTCCAATCTTCGCGTATCGGTGTTAGACGATTCTTTGCTTCTTGAAGGACGCGTCAATTCTATTTTGCAAAAGAGCTTGGCTGGATTTGTCCTAAAAAAAGAAACAATACAGGCAAAGTTTATTAATCGTTTGAGGATAGAGAATGTATAAAGGAGATCCCTATGCTTGCAAAAGCACCGAAATCGACGTATGATAAGTTGAACGAACTGAAAGCGCGTTTGTCTGATGTAAAGCGTCCGGCAACCATTCCTGAACTTGCCGAATTTATGTGCTGCAATACGCGTACAATTTTCCGTCACCTTGATAAGCTCTCTCGTGAAAATTGCGGCCTTAAAAAGACAAAGGATTCTCCTGCCCGTTATTTTATACAAGCTCAAATGCCAAAACGTCCAGAATCGCTTATACGCAATTTGGAGTCCATACACAAGCTGCTTTCGGATTCTGCGGAAGTGGTGCAGGCCAAGACGATTAAAAAGACTATTGCTATTTTCGAAGGCGAAGAAGATGCTTCCGCAGAGGCGATCAATGGTGGCATTAATTTTGACGATGATTTCGTCGTGGACTTGGGCCCGTTCGCAGAATTTGATCCGACGAGTCGCAGCTATGATGCTTTGGAACGCGATGTCGATAAGTTTTTGGATGCGATTAAACATCGCGCCGTGTTGCAGGTAACGTATGAAGCTGCACACGATGGCTCCGTACAAACGTTCGAAGTGCGTCCCTTGAAGATTGTGCTCCGCATTGGGACTCTTTACTTGGTTTGCAAAGATGACAGGGATAAAATAAAGATTTTAGCGATCAAACGCATTAAACGATTCCATACCACAGGGAATTATTTTCCAGACGTAGATTTTAATGCAAAGGAATTTTATAGGTATTGTTTTGGTAAATACACGTCTTCTGCTGGAGATGCATACGAAAAAATGAAGATCGTTTTTTCTGTAGAATCTCCGTGGCTCAAGGCACAACTCCGCGAAGCTCACTTTAATCCACCATTAAAAATTCGCCATCAGGAACCGATGGTTGTTGAACTTAATTTGTTCAATACACCCGATTTGAAAACCTGGCTTTTCGGAATTCTTCCTTACATTAAGTTGCAAGAACCTTCTTCCTTAAAAACTGAAATGGCGGATCTTTTGAAAAAAGCTGGCAGAGCTCTATGATTTCAACACATTTGTCTGATTTTACGTTCGAATTTCCCAAGGAATTGATTGCCAGCCGTTCTCCTGGAAAGGGAAAAACGCATATTTTGCATTGTCCGAAAGATGGAGAAGGTCCTTTGGAAATTGTGCCTGCTCCCAAAATCGTCGATTTTTTTAAACCGGGCGATTGTATTGTAGTAAACAATACCAAAGTAATTCCTGCCCGTTTGTACGGTGAAACGGCTCATGGCGGACAAGTAGAAACTTTGCTCGTCCAGGCATTATTCCCCGATGAATCGGGAAATGCCCGCTGGGAAGCTTGGGTGCGCCCGGGGAAAGCGTTTCCGGTGGGTCGGGAACTCACTATTGCCGATGTGAAAGTAAAAGTGGAAGATGTAAAAGAAGATGGAACCCGGGTGCTTTGTTTTCATGCGACACCCATTGAACTCGAGGCGATTATGAACGCCAAGGGGCATGTTCCGCTTCCACCTTATATTAACCGTCCGGATGACGAAGAAGACAAAAAAGCGTATCAGACGATTTTCGCCAAATATTCTGGCGCTGTAGCGGCTCCTACGGCGAGTTTGCATTTCAATGAACAAATGATGCAGGACTTGAAAGCCAAGGGTGTAAAAGTTGCAGAAGTCACGCTTCACGTGGGTCCTGGAACGTTCCAGAACATCTCCGTAGAAGATTTTCGCGAACATAAGATGCACGGCGAGCATTACGAAATTACCGAAGAAAATGCAGAGATCATCAATTCTGCTAGGCGCGCTGGCGGTCGCATTGTTCCCATTGGAACGACAAGCACTCGAGTCATTGAAACTGTCGCGAAGGAAGATGGAACAATTTGTGCGCAAAAGGGCGTAACTTACGCATTTTTTTACCCCGGATATCATTATAAGATTGCCGACGGACTTCTCACTAATTTCCATTGGCCAAAGAGTTCTCTCATTCTTCTCGTTGCCGCGTTCTACGGGCGGGAGAATACGCTTGCTGCGTATCATTATGCGGTGGAACAGAGGATGAAGCTCTTCAGCTACGGAGATGGGATGTTGATATTATAGTTTTGCTATTGGCGGCTGAACGTCGTCTTTTGCTCGAAGCCTCCCTTTGCTTATAAAACTTTGTACGTAATCAACGGAGCGTTTCGCTTGCAGATCTGCTTTGTTCCGTTTTAGACCAATTCGTTATAACCAGCTTTCGCTGCCCTCCGTTAGGCCTTAGCCGTTCTTTGTTTGTTCTCGGGCAGGATCCATCTTTTTATGTTATAAGGATAATGTAAGTTTGAAGACGGAATACAAAAATGTTGAGGTGTATCATAGCCAAGGCGTGATAAATTAAAAGATTCTGACTTTCTTTGCGAGCTCCTTAACGAATTCTTGCCCAAAATTTATATTTGCATCATAATGGAAAAACATCCCCTTTATTTTACAATCCACGGTCACTTTTATCAGCCGCCACGCGAAAACCCTTGGACAGGGGTCATTGAAAACCAAAGCAGCGCTTCGCCGTATCATGACTGGAACGACCGCATCGCGCATGAGTGCTACAGCCCGAACGCTGCAAGCCGTATTCTTACTGGTTCTGGCCGTATTCAGAATATCGTCAACAATTATGATTATATGAGCTTCAATATCGGCCCAACTCTGATGGGTTGGATCCGGACTCATACGCCTGATACTTATCGCCGCATCCGGGAGGCGGACTCGCGCAGTGTGGAAAGGCTTGGCCATGGGAATGCGATCGCGCAGGTTTATAATCATATAATTATGCCGCTTGCGAGCCCGGAGGACCGTATCACGCAAATCCGCTGGGGCATCAAGGACTTTGAATTTCATTTTGGGCGCAAACCCGAAGCCATGTGGCTTGCAGAAACGGCCATCAATATGGATGTGATCGTCGATCTCATTAAAGAGGGCATCCTGTTCACGATTCTTTCTCCGACGCAGGCCGAGAGTTTCCGTCCGCTTATGGGGGGTGCTTTTAAGGGCTGCGAACATACGGATATTGACACGACTCGCCCGTACCGCATTTTCCCGGTGGACAAAGATGGCAACAAGCTCTGCGAAGGCTATCTGGACGTATTTTTCTACAATCCTTGGCTTTCGAGCGCTGTAGGTTTTGAGCATCTTCTGCGCGATGCGAATGTTTTTGGCAAGCGCATACAAGACGGCTTTGACCCGAAGCGCGAAGATCCGCAATTGGTGAGCATCGGAACGGATGGCGAGTCTTATGGACATCACGAACCGTTCGGCGATATGTGTGCCGCTTGGCTCTTCAACCATTATGCTCCAGAGCATAATATGGTGCCGGTTAATTTTGGTTGGTTCCGCGAACATTTCCCACCAAAGTATGAAGTACGTCTCAAGAACGTCTATTCAGAAGGCAGCTCTTGGAGTTGTGCGCATGGCGTCGGTCGCTGGTACCGCGATTGCGGGTGTTCAACGGGCGGAGGGAAAGACTGGAATCAGAAGTGGCGTACGCCGCTCCGCGATTCAATGAATTATCTCAAGAAGTTTGCCGATGAGGTGTTCCTCCGCGAATTTGAAAAAATTTCGGATGTGAATCCTTGGGAGGCACGGAACCGCTATATCGATGTGCTTGTAAAACCTGAGGAACCTGTCCGCAAGGAAGCTTTCTTGAAGGAAATTCTCAAAGATCCATCGGATAAGAAGATTCGTGCCAACGCGCTTCGTTTGTTGGAAATACAAAAGTTCTGCCTTTTTAGCTTTACGAGTTGTGGCTGGTTCTTCAATGACATTGAGGGATTGGAACCGGTGCAGAATATGCGCTATGCGGAACGTGCGATGGAACTCTTCCGCCCGTTTCTCCCTGATTTTCACCCGTTGCGCGATCAAGTGTTGAGTATCTTAGCTCGTGCGGTTTCGAATGAACATCATTGGAATGGCGCCGAAGTATTTGTAAAGTATGTGGTTCCGGAAATGCCGGTGGCGCTCAAGCTGCTTGCTGAACGGGCTGTTATTTTGCATCTCGGGTTGGAGAATATTGCGAGTGAAGCGGATATCCGCATTTTTGCCGAACGCGTAGGTTCCCGCCGTCGCGAAACGGTGGTGCACGCCGCTTTTGACGATGCAGATATTGAAGAGAAAAAGGACGCGACGATTCTTGTCGTTACTGACAATATGGGCCGTGTAACCTGTGTTGTTTCTGAGGGCTACAGCAAGGATATTCTCCCATTTGTAAATGATCCGAATACGAGGTTGGAAGAATTGCAAAAGCAATTCCCGACAGCATACGTTGTGCGCCTTCGCCATTTGATGAGTGATTCGCTCAAACATATAAACCAGCTTTTGACGAAAGCCCGCTTGGAAGAAGTGACACAGGCCTTTAACAGCTTTGCGCTTGCTCATGGGCTCACGATTGATTCTTTGGCGGATCAGGATCACACGCTTACCGATACGATGCGCAAAGTGTTGAGTCTTGAAATTAACGCCAAGATTCACGAGATGGCGCTCCGCTATTTGAAGGGAAACGACAACGTTTTACTTGCAGAAACGAAATCCCTTGTTGATGAAGCTGTAGAACTTCGCACGCATTTCTCTTTTGGCGGTACGGGCCGTATGTTTCACAAAAAGCTTTCGGAATTGATAGATAAAGCGGCCAAGGAATATGATGAAGAGGCTGTGAAGCATATTACCGGTCTCATTTCGATGGCTGACTGGCTTAATTTGTACATTGACAAAACTTCGCTTGAAAACCAAGCATTTGAAAGCTATAAGGAATTTGTCAAAGACCCACAAGGGCCGCGCCATGCCCAAATTCCTATGTTTGATTGGCTTAATTTTGAGCGGCCGCAAAATCACTGAAGGTCTATTTTCCTACATTAAGATTATGGCATTAATATTCTATAACACAGCATCCCGAAAAAAAGAACCATTTACTCTCGCTCCCGGCGAAGACTTCGTGAAAATGTATTGCTGCGGTCCTACGGTTTATCATTTTGCGCATATTGGCAATTTGCGCACATACATTTTCGAGGATACGCTTTGCCGTACTTTGGAGTATTATGGCTATAAGCTCAAGCACATCGTGAACATTACCGATGTAGGCCATTTGACGAGCGATCAAGATACGGGTGAAGATAAAATGGAAAAGGGAGCCCTACGCACAGGCAAGACCGTGTGGGAAGTTGCTCAATTTTATATGGATGCCTTTTTCAAGGATTGGCACCGCTTGAACATTGAAGAGCCGACTCTTTGGTGCCGTGCAACGGAGCACATTAAGCAGCAGATTGAGTTGGTAAAGGTCCTTGAAGAAAAAGGTTATACGTACCGTACATCAGATGGTATTTATTTTGATAGTCTCAAGTTTCCGCGCTATGCGGACTTTGCCAGATTGGATGTGGAAAACCTCCGCAAGGGTTCCCGTATCGATATGGGAGAAAAACATGCGGCTACGGATTTTGCTCTGTGGAAGTTCAGCCCCACGGACAAAAAGCGCTTGATGGAATGGGATAGCCCTTGGGGAGTCGGATTCCCGGGTTGGCATATTGAATGCTCTGCGATGGCGATGAATTATTTGGGCCCGACGCTCGATATTCATTGCGGAGGCACAGACCATATCCGTGTCCATCACACAAATGAAATCGCTCAGAGTGAATGTGCCACAGGTAAGCCTTTTTCCCGTTTTTGGATGCACGGGGAATTCCTCCGTTTAGGCGATGCCAAGATGAGCAAGAGTTCCGGTGAATTTCTCACGGTGGACCTTTTGGAAGACAAGGGCTTTAATCCGCTGGATTACCGCCTTTTTGCCCTCACCAGCCATTACCGCAATTATTTGAATTTTAGCTGGGAAGCTTTGGAAAGTGCCCGCGAAGCTCTGAAGAGCTTGCATAAAAAAACAGACCCGTTAATGGGCAAAGCGACAAAAGTTGAAAGCGAAGAGGCAAAAAAGTGGCAGAATGAATTCAAGGATGCCATTGGCGATGACTTGAATATGCCGCGTGCTCTCGGCCTTTTGAACAGCGTTCTTAAAACCGAGCTCCCTGAGGGTGAAAAAGCGGCCCTTGTACTGGATTTCGACCGTGTCCTAGGGCTTAAGCTCGATGAACCGCGCAAGGAAATTGCGAAAAAGCCGGATGCAAATGCTGTAGATGATTCCGCTGAAATTGAGTCTCTTATTGTTCAAAGAACTGAAGCGCGCAAGTCCAAGAATTGGCAGGAAAGCGACCGCATCCGCGATCTTCTCAAGGAAAAGGGAATTGAAATCAAGGATGGCCCGCAAGGTACGACTTGGGTTCGCAAATAGAACAATTAAAATGAAAAGTACACTTTTCATTAAAATTTTTTTCCTCTCCTTGTTCTTTTCGTTGCCTTCTTTTGCTGTGAAAAAAACGGAAGCGAAATCAAATGAATTCAAGGATGTGCGGGACGACCAAAAATATCGGATTGTGAATATTGCCGACCGCATTTGGTTTGCAGATAACTTAAATTATAAAATGGACGGCAGTTTTTGCTATAAAGACGACGAAAACGAATGTATAGCCTATGGCAGGCTTTATACGTGGAATGCTGCGGTGAAAGCTTGCCCGGCGGGGTACCGCTTGCCAACAGAAGAAGATTTTGAGTCTTTGTGGACTGTAGCAGGTGCGGACTTCAACGCTGCCTATCTCTTAAAAGCGGCATATGGGTGGTCTGGTGAAACAAATGGAAATGATTCGCTCAAGTTCAGCGCGATGCCTGCGGGCAACCGATTTGATGATGAAACGTATGGCAATCAAGGGAAATTCGCCTTTTTTTGGAGTGCGAAAAAAGGATCGCCTCAAGAATCACAAGTATGGTATATGACCTCCAAGTCGATGGGCTTGAATTATATGGACAAGCCAAAAACATTCGGCTTTTCGGTGCGCTGCGTAAAATAAAGCGCGTCACCCCGGACGATACCTATG
>JALNVO010000126.1 GCA_023231365.1 Fibrobacteraceae bacterium
AAAGAAAAAATGAGGATGGGCGACTTCGTTTCCGACAAGGTCGCCTCATTCGGCGGAAGCTGGAAATTCATCATATTCTTTTTGATCGTGTTGATCTTATGGATCATCATAAACAGCATCGTACTGCTACAGAAGCCGTTCGATCCGTACCCGTTCATTCTGATGAACCTCATATTATCCTGCATCGCGGCGATTCAGGCCCCGATCATCATGATGAGTCAGAACCGTCAGGAAAAGAAAGACCGGCTTCGGTCTGAAAATGACTACAAAGTCAACCTAAAGGCGGAAATAGAGATACGGACGCTGCATGAAAAAGTGGACCATCTATTGCTCGATCAATGGTCAAAGATGATGAAGATTCAGGAAATGCAGATTGAGATGCTGGAGGAGATAAAGGAAAGAAAACAATCAGTACAGTGATGCAAGGCCCTACTGCAAATGGAAACACGAGAAAAATGGGATGTTATGGGACGCCCGTGGAATGGGAAGCGCCATCAAATTCCGATTATGAAGGAAAAATAGGCGTCCCTATTTCGAACGCGTCACGACAGGCAGGAGCCAGTCGGCGTGGTCATAGGAATCCGGGCCGTGTGTATCGGTCTCAAGCGAAATCACCTTCGCTCCGTGCAAAGGAATCTTCGCGAACGAAGGCGCCACACCGCCGTGCACGACACCGCTCGTCCAAACGACGTTGTCATCGAGCCTAATGCTAAAAATGACTTCACCAGGCTTCGCCTCATCATCGACGCCATAGCCGAAGCGAAGGGAATCCGCATCGGCAGGCAGTCGATACACCAGCTTCGATGGCGCATGGGAGCCGATGCCGTTACCGTAAATCTGACCTCCCGCAGTCAATGCGTTGTTATCGACGGAACGTCCGATATTCGGATTTTTGAACCCCTGCTGTTGCGATACCAGGGGAAGATCGTACAATAGAACGGAATCCGAGTCCAACTCCGCGAAGACCGGTCTCAAAGCGGATACCTTGAACATCAGAATCACCGAGACGGAAAAGACGAGCAGAAAATACGGCAAAATTTTCCACGCGGGAATCCTTTTCAAAAGCAGCATGATGGCATTGCTCAATTTCGGGAAAGCCCACAACAAACACGCGGCGAAAAAAGTGACGCAGATGATGAGAGAAAAAGGAGTCCACAGATCATCGCCACGGAATCCGTTGAGCATCGTGATGTTTCCCGCAGCGAATAAAGAAAGTAGCAGGATCCAAGGGCAGCTTTTCGGCTTCGAGCGGGAAAGCCACAGAAGCGAAGGTGGAATCGCACAAACAATATACCGTTCATGCATCTCCGGAAGAAGCACGAAAAAGGCGAAACCCGTCCAGGCGGCCCACTTGAACGCATAGCGCGGATTCCGGATCCTCAGCGACTTGATGAACGCGCCGATTGAAAAAAGGATGAAAAGCAGTTTCCCTACATAATTCGGCGTAATGAACCTTCCGATCCCTCTCCCGGAAAATCCGAATAGAGGAATCGTATCCAGTTGAACGTTGCCTTGCAGGAACATCCACAGATTCGCCGCATTGTAAGAGGAATAGGGGTACATGGATGCCGAAGTCACGTAAGCATTCAAAAAAAGCGTTTTCAAACTTCCCGTTAAAAAAAACGGAAATAACACCGCGAAAAGCAACGGAATCGAAAGAAACACGCCCTTCCAAGCGATCCCGGCACGCCGGATCCAAAGGCCGCCAAACACAGGCAGAAAAGCGATCATCTGGAACTTCGTGAGAATCGCCAAGACAAAAAGAGGAACGGACCATACGGCCCTTTTCGGCGAAAGCAGCAAAGAGAGAGACCCCACGGCAAAAAAGAGGGGTATGAGATCCACCTGTCCCCAAATTGGTCCTACGGCGATAAGCGCCGGATTGAAAGCAGAGAAACCTAGAATCAGATGCTTCTCAAGGGCCCCAATCTTCCGGGGCGCTAGCCACGTCCACACAATCTGCAAAAGACCGAGATGGGCGAAGTAGACCGGAACGAGGCAGAGAAACTTGAGAAGAGAAGACCTCTCAACGACAAGCCCGGTGAGAACATAGATCTTTCCGACGACCCAGAGCCAGAGAACATAAACCGGAGGATAGTTTCCCCTGAACGCCCCGAAGCCGCCGTCCATCAGCTGCCTTATCCAATCCGCCCAACAGCCCTGATCGCCCTCGTAAGGAAGCGAGACTGTGAAAAACAGATTCGCCGCGATGCACAGAACCGCCCAAAGCAAAAAGAAACGAATGTTTTTTACACTGTTCATTTTTCCCTACAGTAAGAGCAGTAACAAGACAGAAGCCGCCCCAAAGACACCGGCCACGACATACCCGAAAACCCGAAGTACGGGATGATTCCCGCTTTCGATGCCTATCGCCGCGATGCACACGAACGAGAGCAACGCGGGCATAATGTAACGGAAATCGTTGCTGCACGAGAACGGATACCTGATGCGGAAAAAGAGCGACGATGCGAGAAAGAGCAGCCCCTGCAAAACGCACAGGGCGGAAGTCCGGGAAACTTTCAAATTGAAAAAGCCGCGCAGAACGAAGCCTGAAATGGCGAGAAATGCGACGCTTATCACGGATGCGAAAAGTATTCCGGGCCCCGTTGTCAAAAGGGAGAATTCACCGAAAAGCGAGGTCTTCGTCAAATAATTCCAAAAATACTGCCTCCCCATCGCATCATCGAACGGACTCGTATAAGGCTGGAGGAGAAAATTCCGCAGGTCAAAGACCAGATAATTTTCGGGGCGGTTGCCGACGTCCACCCACTTCAAACCTCCCACGTTCTCAGCCACTTCGTGCCCAGTAAGAAAAACGGTGCAAAGAACGCATACCGCAAGACCGATGACAAGTCCGGCAATCTCCGTGCGGCTAGGTCTGTGGAAGGCCTTGGGGAAAAAGCCTAGCAACGCCGTTATGACGAACAGGGCGACGGAGACCGCTCCCGTTGTTTTCGTCATGAACGCAAGCCCCGAAGTGACCGCAGCGACGATGAGATACTTCCCTTTTCTCAAACTCAGATACTCCAAAGAGGACCAGAAACACAAGATATGCCAGAGATAGAACAGTTGATCGTTCCCAATGCGCGCCGAAGTCAGCACAAACGATGGCCAAAGACTCCAGAGAATGCCGGCGATGCCGAACATTTTATCCGAACGAAGCAGAATGCGAAGGCAAAGGAGCCCGAAAAAGAGCGAGAGAAGGGAAAACGCGAAGCTCTCCCATTGAAGAGCGCGCTGCGGGGATGCATTCACGGACTTCGCCACGTTCCACGGCAGGGCCGACACTGCAAAATACAAGGGCGGATGATAGCAAGTCCAGCATTCCCCTGCGCTCGGAATATGATGCTGTTCTGCAATGATCTGGACATAGGCCAAATGCCCCCCGACATCGTGGCCGCGCTGATCGTAAGTTGTCTCTTGAACATATATAAAGCGGAAAAGGATCCCCACTACAAAAATTACGGCAAATAAAAGACTAACATGAAAACGGCGTGCGATAAAGACTAGCAATGCACCGACAAGCAAATAAGACAGCACCCGCAAAATCAAGCCCAATGGGCTTTCCATTTCAACGGAGAGGAGCATACCCGCAAGGCCTCCCCCATTATGCAATTCAAAACGGAGTGCTTTGCGTCCAAAGCCGGATGATTCTAAATCCGAGGAAGGAATGACAAATCCATTCGTCCAATCGCAGTGCCCCGGATACTTTTCCACATCCAGCGGCTGCCCATTTACAAATAAAGCATCCGCGCAATCGTCCGGATGAATTTTTAATTTTGTCGCGCCTAGAATGCCGGGGAACCAGTCCATTTCCACTGTAAAACGTTCGCCATCATTCATCCCTACAGCAATCGGAAAACTCGTCTCATCTGTCGAACCGTTCCGTATAAGACGGACATTTTCAACTCCAGCGGAGCCAAAGCGCAGTATGGACAAAACAAGCGCCAATCCTAGGATCAAATAGAATTCCGGCAGATGCAGAATTTTAAGGATCTTCCGCTTCATATCGTTCATTTTTTCCCTTCGTGGTATTCTTCTTCGGAGTTTACGTCCCAAAGAGCCGACTTATCCGCAGAATTTTCGCGGATGCACTTTACAGCCTCCATTGCCGTAAGCATGCTATGATCCATATTGTTGTACTTGTGCATACCGTTTCGGCCCATCAAGAACAAATTATCCATAGGATTTAAATAATCGCGGACTTTGCCAAATTCTTTATACGTTCCAAAATAAGCGGGATAGGTCTTCGGCACACGGAAAAGCACGGCATCCTTCACGGCAGACTTTTTTGCTACGTTAATTTTTTCAAGTTCCGCAACGGCAAAGTCTATAAAGTCTTTGTCCGCCATATTCCACATCTCGTCACCCTCATTTACAAAGTATTCGAGCCCGATCCATACCTTGGACGGATCGGAGACCAAATAAGGGCTCCAATTGTTAAATACTTGGATGCGCCCAAGTTTCACATCGGATTCCTGCACATAAATCCAGTTGTCCGCCACAAATTTGAGTTTGCTTTCGGGAGTTCCCGGCTTCGCCGGATTCTTGATGTCAAGGCTATCAAGCAAAAGTCCGACTGTCATAAAATCCCGGTATACAAGGCCGTTTGCAATGCGGCGGATATTTTCAGGGACATCTGGAAGGTCCGCGACAAGATCTTTGACAGGCATCGTACTCATAAAATAATCTGCAGAAAATTTTTCTTCCTTGCCGTCAATAAGTACTGTTACCGCTGAAATTTTATTTGCCTCTTTTTCAAAAGAAGAAACCTTTGCATTCAAGCGGATTTCTCCGCCTAACTTGCGGACTTCATCTGCCACGGTTTCCCAAAGTTCACCGGGGCCGAGTTTAGGGTAAAGAAATTCACTAATCAGGCTCGTTTCCGTATCCTTCTGGCGCACAGAACCTTTCTTTTGAGGCAAAAGGGCCTTGAATGCATGCAGAACCGTCTTTGCAATGGAAAGTCCTTTAATGCGCTGCGCACCCCAGTCCGCGCTGATTTTATTGCAGGGAATGCCCCATACTTTTTCGGTATAATCCCGGAAGAACGTGCGATAAAGTTCGACACCAAAGCGATTTATCATAAAGTCTTCAAGGCTCTTTTCTTCGCGTTTGGGTAATGCACAAACTTTCAAATAGCTCGCACCGATTTTCGCCATTCGCCAAAAGCCCAAATTGCGGATAGTTTGTGCGTTGAGGCTTACTGGATAATCAAAGAGCTTGCGAGTATAGAGGATGCGGGAAAGTCGGCTCCGCACAAGCATCACGCGGTCTTCTTTTTCGGGATCGGGGCCACCGGCATATACCGGCATTTTGCGACCTATGGCCAAATCATCACGACTAGGCGCTCCCTGAAGTTTCAAGATGTTCGTCCACCAATCCATAACGCGGTCGCTCTTGCTAAAAAAACGATGACCGCCGATGTCCATGCGGTTTCCCTTATACACGGCGGTCCGCGAAATACCACCAACAAAAGAATTCGATTCGAACACAATAGGTTTTACATCCGTTGTACGCAAAAGTTCTAGTGCAGCAGTTAAACCTGCAGGACCGGCACCGATAATGACGGCAGTCTTCATACTGTTTCCCTTTTTCCTCTAAATAAAAGAACTTTGCGCCCCCCGAAATTCCAAAGGAGCACAATCGCTGCAGCGATAATTTTAGAAAGCATCGGATGCAAAGAAAACCGATCGACCATAAGCCACATCAGCCCCTGGTTCAAAGCAACTCCGATAACGCCAATAATGCTAAAAATCAAAAATTCCACGCCGCGTCTTCTATCAAGCGTGCGCTTGCAAGCCGTAAAAACCCACCCCACGCTGATCAAATAGTTGACAATCAAGCCACCCACAAGCCCGATCAGATTTGCGAGCAAATAATATAAACCGCACCCATAAAGAAATAAGGCAAAAAGCCCGAAGTCTACAAAGAACGCCAATCCACCTGTTACAAAATAGCGGAGGAATTGACCTAAGAGAGCTTCCCTCCCAGGGAGTTTTGTATGAAAATATTGAAGGATAGAACTTTGATAAGCCACGGAGTAAAAGTAGATTATTTGATAAAAAAAGATTTCAAGTCCCAAATTTATTGGGTTATAACCGTCTAGAAAAACGCATCCCCAAGATTCAGCTAAACTTTATCCGTTTCGCCTTTATCCTCAAAAACGGATTCATTTCAAGAGTTCCCCTCTTTCCGCTCAAGAACCGCAACGCCAACCCTTGAAAAAATTCTTTCTGGAATTTCCGAATAACAGCAACATCCAGTCTTTTTTTACAACCGTTCATAAAGGAGACTATTGCATATAAAAAAACGCATTACATGCATTTCAGCAAAAGCGACCGCCCATTCAAAGCCGTAGAATAACGCAAGATCATTCTAATCGTGGAACCGTGATAGATCGACAAATATCGTTTTTAAACTCATTTCAAAAAAAGCAGAAAAGACACAATAAATGCCCATAGGCAAGCATGGAAGATTGGACCCTAGAAATTAGAAGGAAATTTCAAATCACTACATATTTGGCATTTCAATTCATTTTTGTAACTAGTGTTATTAAAATTTGCTTAAATTCGCCAAATTCTTTTGGCACGTTTTTCGCGTTCCTTTAGTTTAGTAGAGCTCCAACAGAAGAAGCCCTGAAAGCAAAAGAGAACTTATGAACTTCAGCGATTACAAAACCGAAGGCTTTTTCGACGAGCTATTCCTTCCCGATGGAAAGCCTCGTCCGGAAGCAATGCCTCTGTTCAAGCGATTGAAAGAACTCACCACCGATGAGCTCGCCCTCCGCGAAAAAGCCGCCGAACTTGCATTTTTTCTCATGGGCATTACCTTCGCAGTTTATGGGAACGAAGCGGGGAAAGACAAAATCATCCCTTTTGACATCATACCCCGCATCGTTCCCGCTTCGGATTGGGAGAAACTCGAACGCGGTCTCAAGCAACGCGTAGAAGCGCTGAACTGCTTTTTAAACGACATCTACGGCGAACAGAAAATTCTGCGGGACAAGGCCATCCCGGAATCGCTTATCCGGACATGCCCCGCATTCCGCAAAGAATGTATGGGATTTACACCTCCTAGGAAAATTTGGGCGCACATCAGCGGCACAGACCTCGTCCGCGATACAGATGGAACGTTCTACGTTCTGGAAGACAATATGCGTAGCCCGAGCGGAGTTTCCTATGTGATCAAAAATCGCGAAATCCTCAAGCAGACCTTTCCGAATGTTTTCGGAATGTCGCCCATACGGCCCGTTGACGAATACGCATCTAAATTAAGAGCCGCTTTGGAATACTTAGCCCCCGATAGCATCGCCTCGCCAAACGCGGTCGTGCTCACTCCGGGAATCTACAATTCCGCATACTTCGAGCATTCCTTCCTTGCACAGCAAATGGGAGTGAGCCTTGTAGAAGGCCCAGACCTAGTCGTTAAAGATTCCAAAGTTTATTCCCGCAGCACCAAAGGGCTCGTTCCCGTCGATGTCATTTACCGCCGCATCGACGATGACTTTTTGGACCCGCTCGTGTTCCGGAAGGATTCTTGCATTGGGATTCCAGGACTTATGGACGCTTACCACAAAGGAAACGTGGCCATAGCCAATGCGCCGGGCTGCGGAGTCGCCGATGACAAGGCAATTTACGCTTACGTCCCGGAAATCATCCACTATTATCTGGGAGAGGACGCTATCATTCCCATCGTTCCCACCTTCGTGTGCGAAGATCCAAAAGACTGCGCCCACGTCGTAGCCAACTTAGACAAAATGGTCGTCAAAGCGGCAAATGAATCTGGAGGCTACGGAATGCTTGTGGGGCCGCACGCATCAAAAAAACAACGGGAAGAATTCAAATTGAAAGTTCTCGCAAATCCGCGGAATTACATTGCGCAGCCCATGATATCGCTTTCCCGCGTACCTTCTATGATTGACGGGCATCTTGAAGGGCGGCATGTCGATCTTCGCCCCTATATTGTGCAGGGAAAAGAAACTTACGTGCTCCCGGGAGGACTCACGCGAGTAGCTCTCCGTAAAGGCTCCATTGTCGTCAACAGTTCGCAGGGAGGCGGCGTTAAGGATACCTGGGTACTTTCCGAAAGCGAAGTCGCACCAGAACTCGG
>JALNVO010000127.1 GCA_023231365.1 Fibrobacteraceae bacterium
CATGGCGGCTATGTGAACGAGGGAAAATTTTCCGACAAGATTGGAATGAAGGGCGTTCCCGTACAAGCCGAGACGATCCCTCTCTATGCGCTTTTGTCCGTCGCTCTCTGGTTGGGCGTTCCCTTGCACATCAAGCAGGTAACGTCCAAGGCGGCACTTGATCTTATCCGGGAGTTCCGCTCTCTTCATTTGGATGTAACGTGTGATGTGGACATCCATCATTTGCTTTTCTCGGAAGAGGATTTGGAATCGCTGAATACGAACCTCAATCTCCATCCGCCGGTTCGCACTGTTGCTGATAAGGATGCCCTATGGCAGGGCCTTTCTGATGGCACCATTCAAGCGGTGAGCGTCAATCATCTTCCGGTGCACCAGGAAGACAAGACGGTAAATTTTGAAGCTGCCGTTTCGGGAGCCGTGTCTCTTGAAATCGTGCTCCCGGCTTTGTGGAACGCCCTATCGCACCGTTTAGGCGAACCGCGGGCAATTGAAGTCCTTTCCGCAATGCCTGCGAAGATTGCCGGCGCAAACTCTTCTAAGCTCACCTTGGGCGAAGATGCCGGTCTCGTTCTCTTTGATCCCTCGCAAACGACGGATGTCTCTGCAAAGACGTTTGCCGGCGCAGTGGAAAATTCTCCGTTCGTAGGGACCAAGCTTCAAGGCAAGATTCTCGGTTCCTACATTTCGGGCTTTTGGGGGTAGGGCTCCAGATGATTCCGCCTTTGGCTATCCTTTGGCTTCTGGTAGTGGCATTTTTGCTTCTCCTGTTGATCGTCCTTGTCGAAATGAACCGGAATGATAATCGGCGTGAAACGAACGTGATGTTTGATTCGGACAAGTTTGAAAAGAAGCTCAAAAATTTCAATTTGACAGGGACTGAACTTCAAACGCTAGAGCGCTTGGTTCGGAAGTCTCTTTTTTCGAATAAGGATTCGGTGCTGAACTCTCCGATGCTATTTGAATCGGCTGTCGATCGCTTCTATGAATTGTACGGTTCTGCAGAAAAAGTGGACTCTAGAGAACTGGCTGACATTGCTTCTCTTCGCAAGAAATTGGGATATGTGGAAACATCTGCCGGATTTTCTTTTGTTTCTTCGCGCCAGTTTGCTGTCGGTGATTTCGTATCTATTTCGCGTTATGATATTTCTGTCGATAAACATGCTCCTTCTGAGCAAGTCCTCATTACGAGGCTCAATGAAATTTTTTGGGCAGTCCGGTATATGACGGGCAGGCTAGGGACTCCGCAATCCTTGGTTGGTGAGAATATCCGCATTCGCTTGACAATGCGCGGTGAGGCTATCTATTCAGCTTGGGTGAAGGTGCTCCGATATGAAGGGGATGAATTGATTCTTGCGCATTCCAATGAACTTGAAAAATATCAACTTCGCCGCTGGCTTCGTCAGGCTGTAATGTTTCCTGTGGAAGTGGATGCGGACGGTAAAAAGCAGAGTGGTTTTTTGGTGGATCTTTCTGCAGGAGGTATTCTTTTAAGTTTGCCAAATGTTTTGGATGAAGGGGCTTTTGTCAGTATCCGCTTTGAAATTCCTGGATTTGGTGTGGAAAATGTGAAAATCCGTATATTGCGCGTACTTCACAGCGGGCGTCGGGATACGGAAACAGGACTCATTTTTCATAGTGCCTCCTTTATCGGGGAATTTGGGGAAACTCAGGAAAGGGTTCTTCAGTATATTTTTGAAGTCCGGAAGAAACAAAAAGAGTCTGAAAAAGTATCGAAAACACCATCTAAGTAATTGTTTTTCAATAAGTTATGAAAATTTCTCTTGACATTGGAGCTTTGGAAAAGTAGAATTGTTATAGTCCTATCAATAGGCCGAGGTTCACATTGGGATTAGATATTATTGCACGCATCCGTGGAGAACGTCAAACGATTGGCGTTGATATCGGTCATTTCAGTATTAAGGTCGTCCGTGTCCATCATGGACGAGGCGGTTTTCGCCGTGTTATGAATATCGATTTGGAGCGCACTCCTGACGGTGCCATAGTCGATAATGAAGTCAAGGACGAGCCGAAACTCAAGGAAGCCCTCATCCGAGTGATGACCCGCAGTTTCGCGGATATTTCGAAAGACGATATTGTCGCTTCTGTAAATTGGTCCGCAGGTATTCTCGTAGATAAGAGCACAGCTAAGGTTCCCAAGAACGGCAATGAGGACGCTATTATTGTCCAAACAGCTCAGACCAAACCTCCGTTCGATGATCAGGATATTGTCTTGGATTATCAAGTTGTTTCCCGTGGAGATGCCGGTGAAGTGAAGTCTCTCGTCGTAGCCGCTAAAAATACAGTTCTTGAGTCCAAGGCGAGACTTTTTGTTGATTCGGGATATCGCTTGGATGCCATTGATGTCGATGTCTTTGGTGTGGCGAATGCTTATGTTTCGACGGTTTCCGAGGAACAGCTCGGCGAGACCGTAGCTCTTTTCAATTTGGGTGAAAAGAAGTCGACGATTGCGTTTATTGTCGGAGGCAAGTTCCATTCAGCCCGGACTTTGACTAGCG
This sequence comes from Fibrobacteraceae bacterium, assembly GCA_023231365.1. GTDB lineage: Bacteria > Fibrobacterota > Fibrobacteria > Fibrobacterales > Fibrobacteraceae > Hallerella. The sequence continues at coordinate 2,517 of JALNVO010000127.1, forward strand.
GCTCTATGGAAACTGTAGAAGCGATGCTTTCCCGCCATTTGGGAATCGATGCTCTCAAATGTCATGAACTTTTTGAAAAACCGGATACGAATATTGATGGCTTTTCCGTGGCTGAAGTGGAATCGGCAATGCAGCTCGCTTTTGAGGAAGTTGTTAATTCGGTTGAATTCGGCATCCGCTATTTTTCGACGAGTGAATCCGGTGAAAAGCCTGCCCGTATTTTGTTGTGCGGTGGCGGTGCTAGTCTTCCCGGCCTTTGTGATTATCTGAAACAGAAAACCGATATTGAATGTGCTACGCTCAATCCTTTTGCGCGGATTCCGTGCGATCCGATTGTTGCGGGTACTGCCGGTGTTCCTGAAGCTCTCTCTAATTTGTACGCTCCCGCTCTGGGACTTGCCTTAAGGAAGTTCTAAATGTTCAAGGGAAAGCAACCTTTTTGCATTGAAATTAATCTGCTTCCGGCAGAGTTTCGCCAGTCCAAGGCGGACTTTTCTTGGATTGTCGACCGCCGCATTGTGTGGCCATCGGTTGTTCTGTTCGTGTTTCTTGTCGGTGCCTTTCTCGTCCAAACTTATGTATGGGAAACGACTGAACTTCTTCAACAGCAGGTTTCCTTTACTCGTGAAGAAGTTGAAAAACAAAAACCTTTGCTTGAAAAGATTAAAGCTCTGGATGCAAAGCTTGCCGTTATTGCTCAAAAAACGAACGCTCTTAAATCCATCCAGGTGAGCAAGAAACGCTGGGTTATTTTGTTCGAAAATATCTCTTCAATGATGCCTCCGAACATGTGGCTTGTTTCTTTGAACCAAATCTCTCAATCGGAAATCGAGCTTCGCGGTGTTACGTACGATTTTTCCGAAGTCGCTGAATATATGGTTAAGCTTGAAAAGCAAGTCTGTATCAGTTCTGTTTCGCTTATTGATGTGTCCACAACAAAAATTGACAATGAAGATGCTTATAATTTCGTCATCAAGGCTGGCATCAAGGAGAATTTGGGCCTTGAAGGAGGGGCGGAATAATGCAGTCGATAAATTGGAAAGATAAAAAGACCATCTATGCTCTTGTGATGAGTCTTCTCATTGCTTTGGGCTGTTATTTCCTGTATGCAAACGTTTGGTCGCCATTTCTTGACGAACAGACCCGGCTTGAAAATGATTTGAAAAGTGCTCAAGATGAACTTGACAAGATCAACATCCAGCGTGGTCGCGTAGCCAAACTTGAAATCAAGCTCGTGGAAGCAGAAAAAGAATTCAATCGCCTGAAGGAAATGTTCCCTGAAGAGGAGAAGGTCCCGATGCGTTTGCAGGATCTGTATGCCGTGCTCCGCAGTTCTGGCGTCCAAATTCAGAAGTTCAGTCCGGGTGCGCGTTCTGAAAAGGATCATTACATTGAAAACCATTACTCTGTAGTCGTGAATGCGGGCTACCATATGCTCGGTTATCTTTTTGCAGAAATTGCCAATTTCAATTATCCGACGGCAATAACGGATTTGCGCCTTTCCCGTTATTCTGGAATAGATCAGGAAATTGCAAAGGCTGAGTCTCACGGGTGGACGCCGATTACAGTTTCCGTATCGTTTGATTTGACCACCTATACATCAAAGAAGGTTGCCCAATGAGAACTTGGTTGCTCCTTCTCGCTTTAATTGCCGCTTCTGCATTTTCTGCCGAAGTCAAAGATGTCGATTTTTCTTGTAGTGCAAAAGATTGCGCAATCCGCTTTCAGTTTTCTTCCGCCAAGGATCTTCCTAATTTTTTCCAGAAATTTGATGCGGCTTCTCACAAGTTGACCATTGGTTTTTCCAACTCCAAATTTGCTTTGGGAGAGGGCTCTTTTCCATTGGAAGAGAACTCTTCTGCACTGCAAAGAGTCCGCATTTTTACGGATGCTTCTTTCAAAATTCCTCTTCTGAAATTTGAATTTGCGGTGGGCTCTGCAATCGTCAATGATAAAAATCCGGTAAGTCTCTCGGGTGGGAAAAATTTTGTTATTGCTCTACCTAAATCAAAATCTTCTTCTTGGTCTTTGTCGGGCATCGCTTCCAAACAATTAAAGGTGGAAAAGCAGACTGCGGTTGCCGACAAGAAGCCTGCCGCGGAACAGGCAAGGCTCGGGAAGCAGAAGGCCGAAGCGGACAGGAAGGCTGCCGCAGAACAGGCAAGGCTCGAGAAGCAGAAGGCCGAAGCGGACAGGAAGGCTGCCGCGGAACAGGCAAGGCTCGGGAAGCAGAAGGCCGAAGCGGACAGGAAGGCTGCCGCGGAACAGGCAAGGCTCGAGAAGCAGAAGGCCGAAGCAGACAAGAAGGCGGAGCTCGAAGCAGAAAAGGTTGCCCGAGAGGCAGAAACGCAAGCTGCTGCTAAGAAAGTCGTATCTGCCCTTATTGAAGGTGTGAAAGAAATGACGGATGTCAAAGGCAATGGACTTGAACAGTTCCGCATTGTGACGGATACCCCGATTGATATTTCAAAAGTCAATGGCCCTGATAAAGCTTCTGCGATTATGGTCTCTATCAAGGGGCCGCAAAAAGCACCTTTGTTCAAAGTTTCTTCAAGTGGAATCGTCAAATCCGTCACGTGGACTTCGGCCGGGCTCCGCATCCAGCTTTATCCGGAAATTCGACCGATCGCTGTTGTTTATAAAGGCTCTTTGATTTTGCAGGTCCCCGCAGTCTCTAAACCGGGATTTGAATGCTATATCGCGACGCCGGCGGGTGTCTATTTCCATCAATGGAAAAATGCCGAGGAATCTTCTGCGCCGGCGTTTGATGTTTTTGCGAATACTTTTCAGAATGATAAGAAGATTGTCTCTGTTGCACAATCTTTCCAGCTTCGCCCTGTTTCGAGGGACTTGATTGTTGTGACCGAAAGCACTCCTTTGCTTGCTTCTCCTTCGGATAATGCGCATCCGGTTCAGAATCTTTCCTTTGGAGAGAGGCTTGCGGATATAGAGTTGGATGGACTTTATTACAAGGTTCGCTTGGGTGCAAAGGTCGGCTTTGTCAACAAACGTGCCGTTTCTTACCAAGACGAACTTTCTGCGGTGCAGGCTGAGCGCCTCAAACAAATCTCGCTGGATCAGGGAAATGCCTTAGACTCTTCTAATCTGCATTTCGAAAACTTGACGGAAGATCGGGTGACTTATAGCTCGTTTGGCCGCCGGGATCCTTTTGTGGCAATAAAGGGACTTCTTGAAGATGGTATCAATATCGACCAAGTTGAATTAGTCGGCATTATTTGGGAATCGGAAGTTCCAATGGCGATTTTGGCAGAAACAAAGAATCCGTCCGTCTCTTATACGGTTAAGGAGGGCGACCGGATTCTGAATGGAAAAGTTCTTAAAATTACTCAGACGGATGTCCTCTTCCTTTTACAGGAATTTGGCGTCAGCCGCAGATATTCTATGAGTTTGCCCGATAAATATGGGAGAAATACGAAATGAAAAAAATCATGCGTCTTTCAATAATGGCGCTTCTCGCGCTGTGCTTGACTTCGGCTTTTGCACAAAATGCCGCTCCGAACAATAAGTTGTATGATTTCAAGTTTGTCGATATGACTTATGCGGCTGCGTTTCATTCTATTTCCGCAACTGCAGGTGTTGACATTATCCTTGCTCCGGATGTTTCGGGGAAAATTGACAATTTGCAAGTAACGAAGAAAAATTGGCAGGACGTACTTAAACTCATCTGCGATACTTACGATTTGACTTGGACGATTCAGGACAAATATATTTATGTCCAGCGTTCTGCTTCTTATCAGGAGAAACAGAAAAAAATCGCGGAACAGATTGCGACCGAAGAACTGAGTTCTCCTCTAGTCCGCAAAAATTTCCAGGTGCAGCATGCCAAGGCTAGCGAACTTGTGACTGTCCTAGAGTCAATGAAATCGACTCGCGGAAAAATTACGACTGTGGATCGGAGCAATTCCATCATTGTCTATGATACCCAGAAGAGCATTGACCAGATGGCAAATGCACTTGAGGAGTTGGATGTCGAAACGCTCCAGATTATGATTACCGCCAAGCTTGTTGTCGTGAGCAGCAGTCTCGCTCGTCAGCTCGGCGTGGATTGGACTGCAAAAATGGGAACACAGACTCTTACTCCGGGTACGGTCACTACTCCTACGGGTGGTGGTACGGGATCTCGTACGAGTGCGGCTATCAGCGCTTTAGGTTCGGGCTCTTCTCCTTCCGTATCGGGTGCGACAACGGCGATTACTGCTAGTGTATTGGATAACAATGTCCAAGTGGCTGTGGCGAACCTTTTGAGCGATGCTTCTACGGAAGTGCTCGCAACCCCTCAGATTTCTACGATGGATAATGTGGAAGCGAAAATTTTTATGGGCGACCAGATTTCTATCCGCGTGATTGATGATGATGGCGAATCTTCTACGAAATTGGTGGAAACGGGAATTAAGCTTACTGTGACTCCGCATGTCTCTGGTGACAATCGCATTATGCTAGACCTCCATCCAGAAAATAATTCCTATGGTTATGATAATATGGGTGAAGTTGTCATCAGCACGCAGGATGCCGACACGAAAGTTGTCGTCGGTGATGGTGAAACTGTCGTTATCGGCGGTCTCACCAAGAATGAAAATACGGAAACAGAATCGGGTATTCCTTTCTTGATGGATATTCCGGTGCTCGGCAACCTTTTCAAATATTCGTCCAAGTCCGTGAAAAAGAAAGATCTTGTCATTTTCGTAACGCCGAGAATCATCCACAACTATATCGGTAATGTACCGAATTCTGAACCGCCTAGGACGAAGTTCATTTCGGGTGTAGTGGATACGTCGAAGGTTCAGCGAGCTCCAGCAAGCAAGGCTGACGCTCCTGCATCTGTAGATCAAGTTCCTATTCAGCAGCCTGCTCCTCCGGCTTCTGCAGATAGTTCTTCCGGTGAAGAAAATAATGCGGAAGAGGGTTGGGAAGAATAGTTTTGAATTCGTTAAAAGCCTCCGGAAACGGAGGTTTTTTTGTAGGGGGAAAATACCGCCTTGAAAGTTGAACATTTGTTCACTATATTTAGGCTATGACTCGTTCCCTTGTCGTCCGCGATGCCAGCGAACATAATCTCAAGCATATAAATGTTACCATACCCCGTGATTCCATTGTTGTCGTGACGGGCGTTTCGGGCTCTGGAAAGTCCAGTTTTGCCTTTGATACCATTTTTGAAGAAGGCCAGCGCCGCTACGTGGATTCCCTTTCGGCATACGCACGGCAATTCATTGGTACGATGAAGCGCCCGGATGTGGAAAGTGTCCGCGGTATTTCGCCCACGATTTCCATTGACCAGAAAACAGTGAACAGGAACCCGCGTTCTACGGTGGGAACGACGGTTGAAATCCTTGACTTTTTCCGCCTGCTTTTTGCCCGCTTGGGCGTACCGCATTGTCCCAAATGCGGAAAGACTATCCGGGCTCAGACTGTGGACCAGATTGTGGATAATTTGTACGCCGATTACCGCGGGCAGGGCTTTTCTATTTTGGCACCGATTGTGCAGGAGCGCAAGGGCGAATACCGCAAGGAACTCGCTGATCTTGCGGATAAGGGCTTCGCGAGAG
>JALNVO010000128.1 GCA_023231365.1 Fibrobacteraceae bacterium
AGCGGCATGGACTCGTCCAAAAAAGGATGAATGACCTCTGCCTGTTTCCGTTTCTGCCATTCCGTGAGAATTACGTTCCGGTTCTTCTCCCGGAGAAGCACGGCGCCGCCAGGCTGGACATCGAAATCTTCCGCGTCAATCTGGCCGAGATTGACAAGCGAAAGTACCAGACGGTCCGCGACACAGGCACGGAACTCTTCCAAAAGATCCAAGGCAAGAGCCGGACGGCCAGGACGGTCCTGATGCATAAAGCCGCACTGCGGATCAAGGCCCACGCCTTCAAGCGCCGAACGGATGTCATGCGTCAGCAACGTATAAACAAAAGAAAGCATCGCATTGATCCGGTCCAGCGGAGGCCTCCGGCTGCGTCCCTGAAAAACAAGACTCGGTTCCTTGCTTTTAATCAAAAAATTGAACCGGGCAAAATATTCATCGGCGGCCTGACCTTCCAGCCCGCGCAGGGAATCGACATTTTCAGCGGAACCAGCCTTCTCTAGCAGCACGGCAAGCCTTCGGACGGCGAAATCAAGGCTCTCGTGTTCCTCGCAATCCGGATAATTTCGCAGATGCCGCTGCAAAACACTACGGGCGTTCCGTATCTTCGCTCCGATAAAAGCCTTCGCAAATTGAAGAGAGCGCGTCGGATCGTCCGACACCCGGTACTGTTCCTTCCGCAAAAGGATGTTCCCGCTGACAGGTCCCTCCACCCGGGCAAGAAATCGACCGTAAGGATCAAAATAAGCAATTGTCACCCCGCGCTGCGCACAAAGATCCATTAATTTCGGAGACACGGAAACCTGTCCCATGCAGATGATACTCTCCAGCATATGAATGGGAAACTGCCCAAGCTTTTCCTTTTCGCCAGTCTCCAGCCGACGGTCCACCAGCACGGTTTCGCGATCTCGATGGGCTCTCGCGCCCGGAGTTGTTAGATACAAAGTATTAAGATATCGTCCGCCCATCATTCCGCCTTGAAAATTTGTTCGTATACAGCTTTTCACGCAGGGATCCCGGAAGCTTCGGCTGACAGACATCCAGCAACGAACAGCGCGGGCATTTCTTTGCCGAATACTCCGCCTTCGGCGTTTTCCCGGCCATGATGAACGCATACGCCGCATGGGCAAGCTCCTGCGTTTTTCCCCGCAGAGATTCATCCAAATTCACCCATTCCCGATGTTTGTCTTTCTGGTACCATAGAGCGCCCCGCGGAACGGTGCACTGAAGCATCTCCTCGAGACAGATCGCCTGCGCGCAGAGCTGAATGCGGTCCCAGTCGTCCGCCTTCTTCGTCCCTCTTTTGTATTCCACGGGACAAGGCTGCCACAGCCCCTTCTTACCGGGGATGGGCACGCCTTTCTCATCTTTCCGAAACTCCACCAGATCGGCAACGCCAGTAATCTGCAAGGCCTTCGACTGCAAACGGATGGTCCGGACCGAGTAGTATTCCCCACGGGATTCCGCTTCCCCGGAGTCCACCCGCTCGTGCAGGATATCGCCCTCGACAGTGAACCGGTTCTCCGCCCACTGCTGCTCAATGTGAATCAACGCGCACTGTCTTGGACAGTACGCGTAATGCTGCAAGGCGGAGAGCATGATGTAATCGGATTCAGACATAGATTATTTCACAATAACCTGCACACCGGAAGGCAATGAACCCGGGACAGCAATATCCTCGTAATCGGAAAATGCTCTGGGTGGTTTTGAATCATCCTTCAATTCCGGATTGGGAACCATTTCAAACAGTGTATGAGCAGCACAATTACCCAACACAGAATCATGCTTGAAAATGATCAACTTCCGCGTAGCCATTAGACCGCGGGCAGCGGAATGATCCTGATCAAACATGTTTAGCAGCGCATCCCAAAATAGATCCAGATCCGCTTCAGAAAAACCTGTCTGAGCGGCCAAATTCGCGGAAATAAATCCATGAGTTCGATACAAACCATAAGGAACTGTGTATTTTCGTCCCATTGTTCGGTTATCTCCGCTCTGTTGTTCAGCTTCTTTTTCTGTAGCAACTGCCATTCGGGTAATACTATGTTCCAAAGCAACAATAGGACTTACAGAACGTCCGAATGTCAATTGCACCGGCCCCCTAACCTGACCGGCATTTTCTCCGGTACTCATCACAGCCCCAAAAGTTCTTACATCATAAAACTTTTGGCACATGACTTCACGAGCGGCATCTCTTTTATCACCAGGTTTCTCTTTAGCTTGTACCTTCTCGTTCTGATAAGCCTCGGCGATCAGATTGTTAAGAATCGCTTTCTCTTTAATGAAAATATCATAACCGTTTTCCTGTTTGCATAGTTGCACATAATTGCGCACCTTCCTTTTCAGGCATACATCCGTAACCAACCCCATCCCTGTTTCCGCATCGATACGGGGTAAATTCCCCGCATCCGGATCGCCATTGGGGTTACCGTCCTGCACGTCAAAAAACAAAATAAAGTCATAACGGTTCTTGATTGAATCACTCATTGGAAGCCTCCTCTGTGCTTTCTGTTGGTTTGTCTTCTTTCTTATACAAGTTCTGTCGCTGATGGTAATAGCCTACTGCAAATTTTCCCTGTTCTTCCAAATTGAATTGACGGGGAATATTTCCGCTTCCGTCCAGTCCATCAACAATCTCTCCGATTAAATTTTCGTAATAAATCGCACTTCCTTTCTTTAGTTTTGCCAGATGATGATTCTTCAGTTTCATCAGCTGCGGATATACAGTTACCGGAGTACTGGAAAAAGCTCCATAATAGCGTTCCCGAATGGTTTCTATTTTCAATGCCTGATACTGAATTTTTTCCAGTACGGCAAATAGTCGGCCTAACAAATAGGCCGGGGTTTGATTGGATACATCTAAGGACACAGTAATTTCCTCCTTGTGTTTGTTATAAAATCGATTGTCTCGGTTGATACAAGCCTTAATAATAGCCGCCCGAATTCTTGTCACATTCAAGACTAACTTATTATTGATTTTCTTTGACTGTTCAGCACGGATTCTTCGAACGGTGGCATAAAGCAACGACTTAGGATACGGCAAGGCCTTTAAAATGGATTCCACCACCTGTCCCTGAAGATTAGGTGCCACATTATCCAATTTATAGTCCAACGCGGTATGCCTCAACATCGTCTCCAATGCAAAAAACTCTAGATCTTTTTCTCCTGCTACGATCGCCAAATCATCAAAATGCATTTTAAAATTCCGGGCGATCTGGTCTACAGAATCGTTCACCCAGAAACGTACGGAAATTCTCGCGGCATTAGGAGAAACACCCAAAATAAAGAATCGCGTTTTTCCCTCGGTAGATAATTTTCCGAAAGAAATACTTTGATACAATTGCTTTACCGCTTCGGTATTGCGATCCGGATCGTCCTTGGCTTTCACGATCAAAAAAGGAAAAGCTTGTTCCAATTCATTTTCTTTTTCCGACCAGAATAGAATCGTCATCCCACCCAAAAGAACTTTGTTGTTTTGTGATTTAGCCAGTGTGTTAAAGGCTGTTGTGTACGCGGCTTGCGCATACATTCCCACAGGAGCATTGAAAGCCTGATCTTTTCCATAAGAATCAAATCCGGATTGTCTCTGAAAGCCTATCAGCTTTCCGGTAGCCTGCCCCCCTGCAATAGGCGTCGGGTCATGAACTCGCTTTACATAGTCCATATTTCCACTAACAAGACAAAGAGATTTTTCGGCATCAGGATCTTCCGGAACGGAAGCTAATTGCTTCTGATATTCCTTAACATGAGGATTAGATGTAACAGGTTCTGTTTTCCCTTCCAGACGAAAGCTCAGATTCGCGCCGTTAATCGTAGCGCATTCTTCCCATAAATCATCACCAAAAACATTCTGGTATTCCTGATTTTCATAAAATTGCAACACAGCATGGATTTCCTCTTCCTGCTTCAGGTCTTCCGGGAGAGCATTTACCTTGTCTGCAAAGGTTCCCCGCTGTTTGACGGAATCTTCTGTTGCTTTTTTCAAATCAGAAAAATCTTTTTTGGTTTTATTGAATTCTTTTGCCGGGAATTCACTCTGAAATGCATCCAATTCATGCAAAACAGAGTCAAGTTCTTCCACACTCAGTAGTTGTTCAAAAAAGTTTTCATCTGTTTTGCTTCTCAGAGAAGCAATTTTATCCTGCTTTTCAGCAGGAACAGTTTTCAATAAAGCGGTGATCATCTCAAAAAGTTTCTTCCGATCTTTCTTTGCTCCCCCCTTGGGAAATCCCAACACATAGCCGTAGTGATCCCATAGAAGAAACGTCGTTTTCCACGAGGCAGAGCCGGAACGCCCCTGAGATTGAGGCACCAGAAATAATTTTGCAACCAGCTTTTTATTTTTGTTCTCTCTCGTATCCTGCAGCTTGATAAACTTTCCTTCCTTATCAATAACGATCAGAAAAGGCAGTGGTTTCCATTCAAAACCGATAGGGGCAATTCCGCTTTCGGGATCGGCACTCTTTCGTTCGTAATATTCACACAGGGCCTGTAAAATCATCTGCGCACCTCCTCGCCATCCCATGAAGGAACCTCTATAACGCCATTCTGCATAACCGGCCGGTAAAAGGCCGGTTTTATGTCGGAAGGATCGGAAAAATCCATATCGTAAAGCATAAAGCCCAAATCTCTGCTATCCTCAACAGGATGAAAATCTCCGTAACGATCCGGATTATCCACAAAAGCAAAGGAAGCCGAAAACTCTCGGCACCCCAGATAGGGTTGGTTGAAACACTGTCCCTTTTTCGCTCTGCGTTCAAACATCGCCAGATATTTCCCCGGAGTTTCATCTTTCCGGTCACGAAAGGCTTCGGCAAATTCACGCTGGTTTTCTCTTTCCTCTGCATCCCAGAATTCTTCCGGAACAGAACGACTACTTGGCTCTCGCTGATCCACCGGAATATATTCCATCCAGGCATGAAGACGATAACGCACATCACGCAAAAGAAGTCCGGCTCTTTGCAAGCGATTCTCTTCAATCAGAATTTCTTTCTTTGACCCCGTTCCGGCTGTTGCCCCGACCTCGTTGCGACGCACAGATATATTCCGGATCGGTTGCAGCACTTCTATTTTCCGAATGTGCCAGCGAATAGCCGGTTTCCAGAAAATGGCTTCAAAAATGGAACGGGCCGCAGAAGGGGTTATCACATCATAGCTCACTCGCTCCACTTTCATTTCCGGGCGGGTAAAGCAGGCGTAATCGCCCCACACTTCCAGACAGAAACATTTCTCTTTTGTATCCATAGAGCTTCTCCTCTTTTATAAAATCGGAATTTCGCCATCATAGCCGACGAAACCTAAAACATCGTCATAAACGGAATCCACACTCTGACAATAGATTCCATGAATTTCTTCAAAAGCTTCTGAAACTTCATGAAAAACACGTTCCGGCAAGGATATGGAAAAACGCTGCAGCTTGCGCATCAGAGTCCTGCTGGGCCCGGCAAACGACAAGGTACTGATAAGTTTTTCGCTGCTTCCATGCTTCCCATTGTATTTCACAACCACCGATACCTGCCTGGCATCATCAATCAGTTGAAATCTTTGGGCCGCTGTACGAAACTGAATATGAAGATCCGGAGCCGCATTTTTTACCAGAAGATTCTGAATGTCTTTCCGGTCAAAAGTATCCCGCTGGGCATAAAACAACTGAAAATATTTCTTCAGCGTTTCCGGGTGCAGAATAGCCGCCCCCTCCGGATCAATGGAAAACATTTCTTTTCCGGCCTGCTCCCCCTGGCGCAACATTCCGGGAGGAGCCGCTTTGGGGCCTTCAAAAACAAAAACGTCTCCATGGAGAAACGCGCCCTCTGCATTCTTCAGTTTTCCTTCACGGTTGCAGCGCCCGGCCGCCTGAGCAATGGAATCAAAACCAGCCATGGCCCGATACACAACCGGAAAATCCAGATCGACGCCGGCTTCCACTAATTGCGTACTGATGACTCGAATGCTTCTTCCCGCCTGCAAATCCTTTTTGATTTGTTCAATCACCGAGCTTCTGTGTTCCCCGCACATATTCGCAGACAAATGAACCGTACCCGGAGGCATAGAGCGAAACAAGTCCCGGCAGTCATTTCGGGTATTGACGACACACAGCACCTGTTCGCATTGCTCCAATCTCTGCGCAAGATCTTTCCAATGATCGAATTTTCCGGCAGAATGGACTTTTACCCGCTGAAATTTCCGGGCATAAAACAATGGCCTGGCAATAATATCGTTAATGTCTTCGCTTTTCAATCCTGAAAAAGCAGCCTGCCCGGTTCCTATCATCCCCGTTAAAACAGGTTGAGTCGCCGAACACAAAACCAAAGATGTTCCAAAAAATTTTACCAGAGAATTCATAACCGCTAAAACCGGCTTCAGATAGTCAGCCGGAAGCATCTGCACTTCATCTAAAATCACCACACTATTGCAAATGTTATGCAATTTACGACATGCACTGGTTTTCGCTGCAAAAAGAGATTCGAAAAACTGCACATTTGTGGTTACAACAATCGGAGCATCCCAATTTTCCGCAGCCAGACGACTTTCCCAAGATTCATTATCAGGATCTAATGAACTGTGATGTTCAATCACATTTTCTTCGCCAAAAATGGTTTTATATTCCTTTGCAGTCTGTTCAATAATGCTCGTATAAGGAATCACCATAATCACACGCTCTTTTCCACGAGAGACCGCGTGTTCCAGTGCAAAAGCCATGGACGAAAGAGTCTTGCCTCCTCCGGTTGGAACGTTCAACGTAAAAAAGCCGGATTCTTGTTTCCCGGCATTCCGGCATTCCGCCAGAATCTGTGACCGTAAAACATTTACATCAGTAGGGTCAGCCTTCCTGGTTAAATCAGCCATATAATTATCAAACAGGGCTTTTAATTCCTTCAGATTCGGATACTGGCCTCGCGCATCTGATTTATCAGGGCTCATGTAGCGCTCCGTATCCAGAAAATCCGCATCTACTAGGCAGGAAAAAAGCATTCGAATCCAGATAGGAATTTCTTCTGCCTCTATGCTCTTTTCGCCACATGGAGATGTTTTCGGAATGGCAACCTCCTTGGTATATTCCTGCACAAAAGCAGGAGCCAATTCGGGTAATTTTCTCTGTTCCTCTTCTGACATTCTGGAGACGAGGTCTCCCCCCACGTTTAATTCATGAAACCAATCCGGTAAACCCGCATGATGTCCGGCAATCAGATAAGCAAAAATTTTCCACAGAAAACCAAATTTTTCTTCCGGCCAGTTCTTTTTAGCCCAGACAGCTCCATGGGAAGAATGATTCACTTTTCCCGGCATATTTTCGATATGGGCATCATACCCTGAATTACCCCGGATGTATTTCTGAAAATTCTCCGAACCTTTTCCAAGATCATGTAGAAATGCTGCAACACGAGCCCAGTCACCATTTCCAAATTCAGCGGCAAACTCCCCCGCGAGCTCAGCGGTCCCGCGAAGGTGTGCCTCCAGACTCTGCGGGGCAGCCCACGAACCGTCCGGGTTTTGTTTTACATGTGCTATAAGATCATCATTGTCCACTGCAAATATCGTCCCGATAAGATTTCCATAAAATATGAATTCTAAACCGCAAAAGGAATCTTTTTTTGAATTTTTAACGCATTTCAGATCGTCCGGGGCCATGCCGGGATTGATCTTCGCAACCGACTACAAGAAAATCTCCGGGAGTTTTCGTTAAGGTTCATCGCTTCTCCTTCAAAAGCGTCCGCCCCCTGTCCGTCAGGCGGTACTTCTGCAGGCGGCTATTGGGCTTGTCGGGGATTGTGCGTTCAATCATGCCCTTGTCCATTGCCGGACGCAAATAATTTTCGCGGAATGTGGGGCTATGCTTCAGCCCTAGGCGTTCCTGAATTTCGGACGGGCCAAGCTCCCCTTCTATAGCGAGTAACTGGACCACCTTTAGAACTGGGTCGGTTGACTG
>JALNVO010000129.1 GCA_023231365.1 Fibrobacteraceae bacterium
GAAACACCACTCCGCACCAGAAGCGAGGCGAAGCCGAAGCAGCGGCAATCCCCCGCAAGCAGCGGCAATTCCCCGCACGGGACAAGGCGGAGCCGATGTCCCAGAGACGAACCTCTGCGAAAGCAAATACAAAGAGAATCTCATTAGAAGCGAGCAGTGCAAGGCCGCAGGGGCCGAAGCCGTACTCCCGTACGGCGAGCGCCCCGAGAACGCCGCAATGCGAAGCTTATAATTGAGATTCTCTAAAATCGAAACCAAACGTGCGGCGGCTCACAGAAAGAATCGGCGGCATCTGGATCCGTTTGGCAAGGGCAATTCCGTTATAGCGGTTCCACCACTTTCTCATATCCGCAATGGCATCTTCTTTTGTATGAAATGACTTGGCGAATAAATCCGGATCCACGCCGAGTTCGCTGCAAAACGCATCGTTACCCTTTTCTAAAAGAGAAAGGGAGTCCTCGAGCGCATTTCTCTGCCAGCGCTCCATCCAAAAAGCAAATAGTTTGTCGTGATACGGATAAATAATCGGATCGCCTTTGCCCTCATCAACGTTTTGCGCAAAACTGAGTTCCGCACTCGCCGGAATATCTAACGAAGCTTGAGGAATCAGCTTCTTATGCAGATTGATTTCATTCGCAAGCTCATACACCTGAGTTTTCCACAAATCGCCCAAAGCGCAAATCACGCCAGACGTATCGCCATAAAGAGTGCAATAGCCTACTGAAATTTCGCTTTTGTTTCCATTGCAAGTAAATCCAGCGCCTAATACCGAAGCAATCGTCGCCAAAAACGCGGCGCTCCGCATTCTCGCCTGTACATTCTCATAATGGATGCCTTCTACACGCATCGGCGAATCATTACGTACAAAAGAACATTTTTCAAGGCTAGAGCAAAGAGCATTGATAGAATCTTCAATCGGTGCCACCATATATGGGCAATTCAAATTATCCGCCAAATCCTTTGCCGCATTCTTTGTCGTATTCGAATTGAACTTCGTCGGCATATTCACCAAGAATACATTTTCGCAGCCGAGAGCTTCCGAATAAAGCACAGCGCTCACCGCACTATCAATACCGCCCGAAGCGCCAATCACAACTTTTTTGATTCCAAAACGGGCCAAATTCTTTTTTATCAAATAGACAAGTGCTTCATGCACTTCAGCGATTCCGCTCTTTCGCGGAGCTGATTCTTCCCGCACCTCGATAGCATTGCCATCGAGTTCTACAATCGTCCCCTGCTCTTTAAAAAGCGGGAAAGAGAACACGCGCTCTGCCTTCGGCCCATAAACGCAAGAATCGCCTTCAAAAGCGTAAATGTTCTTGCCATTATTCTGCGAACCCGTTGCATTCACATAAATTAATGGGACTCCGGCTTTAGCAGCATGTGCGCCAAAAACGCGGTTCCGCGCATTTTCCTTTCCCTGCGTAAACGGGGAACAAGAGATGTTGATGAGCAAATCGCCCGCGCCAATTTTCGGCGAAAGAATCTCAAAAGGCTTAATCTTGTACAGGGAATCCCAACCATCTTCACAGATGGTAATTCCAATTTTTTTCCCTTTCACATCCAAAGGTTTAAGGATCTCCGAAACGGGAACATTTAAGGACTGAGCCAGTTTCCGCAGATCAGAAAAATAGCGAGGCTCGTCAAATTCCCGGTAACACGGCAAAAGAGTCTTTGGCAAGAACTTCTTTTGTACACCATTATAATTCAAAAGAGTGCGAAAACTTCCCTTTGAGGCATAAAAGGCTGCATTATAAAGAAGCGCACGGCCATTCTCACCATTCTCATCTTCTTCTCTCGCCACACTGCCAAAGAGAACGTCAATGTTTTGAGAAAGTTTAAGCACAAGGTCATTTGCCCGCACGCAGCGAGTCACAAACGAAGATTCTTCCCACTTATCAGCC
The DNA here is from genome assembly GCA_023231365.1 of Fibrobacteraceae bacterium. Taxonomy (GTDB): domain Bacteria; phylum Fibrobacterota; class Fibrobacteria; order Fibrobacterales; family Fibrobacteraceae; genus Hallerella. Next base: position 1,905 of record JALNVO010000129.1, read on the forward strand.
AACAAATAACCGGGAATGCACATTTCTGGAAATACGGCAAGGTCTGCCCCCGCGCGCACGCCCTCCTCGATAAACTTCTTCATTGTGGACAAATTCGTCTCTGGGTCGCCAGGAACGACTTCCATCTGGCAAACATAAACTTTTAGCACGCTTACATCCATCCGCGTTCAGAAGTACCAGAAATTCCGCGGACCTTCAAATCAAAGTCATCCGGATTAGTAGCCGCAGCCAAAGCCGTTGCATAGCTAATCAGTTTCTTGCCATACAAGTCGAGCAAAGCTTGGTCAAAAGTCTGGCTCTTGTATTGCATATGGCCTTCAGCTATTGCCTGTTCCACCAAATCCGTCTTGTCCTTATCCACAATGTATTCGCGGATAGCAGCCGTATTGATGAGAATTTCCGCAGCCGGCACGCGAGACGTTCCATCAGCAGTAGGCAAAAGCCGCAAAGAAACTATACCAGCCAAGCATTCAGCAAGAAGCAAGCGCACTTCATCATGCTGGTGCGGCGGATACATCGAAAGCACGCGGGCAATCGTCTCTGTCGCATTCGTCGTATGGATAGTAGCGAATACCATATGCCCCGTATCTGCAGCAGTAAGTGCTATCTCCATCGTTTCCAAATCGCGGATTTCACCCACCATCAATACGTCCGGATCCTGACGCAATGCGGACCGGAGAGCATTTGCATACGAATTTGTATCCACGCCAATTTCGCGCTGAGAAATAATAGACTTGCGGTCCGAATGAAGATATTCAATCGGATCTTCTACCGTAATTACATTGCAAGAAACAATATCATTCAAATGAGAAATCATGGAAGCTAGACAAGTGGACTTTCCGGAGCCTGTCGTTCCCGTCACAAGCACAAGCCCGCGCTTGCGCTCAGCAAGTTCCAGAATCACAGGCGGAAGTTTCAATTCTTCAAATTGCGGAATATTCGCCTTAATATGGCGGATCACCATAGCCACCGTACCGCGCTGGCGGAAGACGTTTACGCGGAAGCGCCCCATATCGCGGGCACCAACGGCAAAGTCACATTCCTTGTCTCGTTCAAAACGAGCCATCTGGTCATGGTTCATCATGTCCGACAAGAACTCATCCATCGTTGAGGCTTCAATGCGAGTTTCCAACAAACGAACCAATTCACCATTAATGCGGTAAATAGGCGGAACGCCTACGCGAATATGCAAGTCGGAAGCTTTTTGTGTTACCATCATACGCAAAAGCTGTTCGATTTTCAAAGTCGAAGTTGCCATAAAAACACTCCATTAAAAAAACAGGAGAACTATGAATTTTTTGAAGAATCCGAAGCGCTATCCTTGCGGATCTTTTCAATTTCTTCAAGGCGAATTTTAAGCGATTCATCCGAAGGCGACCTGCGAATCAAGTCCTTGTAAATACCGATCGCTTCATCGTAAAGGCCCTGTCCAAAATATATTTCAGCCAAAGTCTTCGTATTGAGACTCGACTCGCTAGTCTTTTCAGTCCCGGAATCTTCTTCCGGGAACATCTTATCCAAAGCGCCAGAAATAGCCTCCCCCACTTCCTTCGGTTTATCCCAAGGAGTTTCCTCGGCCGAATTCTTTTTCAAAGAAAGGTCTATCGGAGAATCATCGTCCTTGCCAAAAAGAACAGAGAAGGATGAATCCACAGCAGATTCCAAAGTTTCGTTAGAAAGCTTCGAAGCGGATTCAGCCGGTTTTATTACCGGTTCCGTCGGTTTTTCAAAAACGCCTTCAAGGGATTCCTTTTTCGGAAGCACGACATCATCTTCTTCGTCGCCATTCCCAAAAAGAGCTTCAAACGAAGAATCCACGGCCTTTTCAAGTTGATTGTCTTTTTCTGCAGGCTGAGCGGTTTCTATAGTTTTATTTTCTTCTTCAACTTTTAATTCACCTGAAGCCGTTGTTTCTTCAGCAGGCTTCACTTCCACGGATTCGCTCTTCGGCGCGGATTCTACCGGAGGCATATCAGGGACATCGTCAGAATCCTTCCCGAATAGGGAATCAAAGGAAGAATCGACTGCCGTTTCCAGCACTTTGTTTGTCGCAGATTTTTCAAACAGATCCGCCTTCGGCAGGGCCTCTTCCTCAAAGAGTTTCTCTTCAGATTTTTCTTCAACCGATTCTGCAGAATCCAAAGACTTGGAGAACAGAGAACTTTCTTCAGGCTTTTCAAATTTTTCACGATGCTCTTCAACGGGCGGAATGTCGCCTAAATCTTTAAATCCACTATTCAGCGCGCCCTCGGAAGATTCTTCTGCCAAAGGAGTAACTGGAGCTGCCGGAGCCATCTCAAGATTATCCGCGCTATTCTTCGCCTCCCCGGGCTTTACCGGAACAAATTCTTCTGGAAGTTCATCTGCACCAAAGATGTCATCAAAAGCGGCTGAAAGGCTCTTCGGCTCATCATCCGCAGGAGCTTTTGCATCCTCCATCTTAATGTCAGAAGGAAGGGTTGGCATCGGCGCATCATCCGCCGAATCGGAAGAGCCAAAAATTCCAGAAATCGCAGACGATACGTCACCACCGGAAATTTCATCCGTCGGAAAGAATTCCTTTTCGTTCGAGGCCGGAGCAAAGCCGGCAATTGCATCATCCAAAGAATGTTCGAGATTGTCAAAAGAAATCTCACCATCCCCGGAATCATCCGTCGGGAGAAGAGTGGCAAGCGAAGAAAAGGGATCATCTTCAGCAGGCCTAGCCGCAAGATCCGGTTCATGAGACTTCTCAAGAATTGACGGAGAGGGCGATTTTTCCCTCTTGTCTACAGCAGCAGGAACCGCTACTTGCGGAATGGCAAGCGACGCCTCTGCCCGAGGCAAACCGGAAAGATCCAGTGCAGGATCCTTTTCAAAAAAGGATTCATCCAGAAGAGGTTCTGATGTTTTCTCTGTAGCCGTAGATGCTTTAACGTCCTCTTCAGGAACAGAAGGAGCTGAGACAGCACAACTCGAGTTCTCTACCGCAACCGGAGCATATTCCTCTTTCCAGAATGGATCTAAAGGATCCAAATCATGAAGCCGCTGAAAATAAGTATTGCGCTTTTCTATCTCGCCTTTTTTTTCACACACACTTCCTAAACGGCGAAGAACGGAAAGGCAATAGGGATCCCTGCGAAGAACCTCCTCGCAAACCGAAGCCGCATCATCCCATTTCTTCAAATCATAAAGAATCGACGAGCGGATAATGAGCCCGGGCAAATTGTCCGGAAAGGCCTGAAGCCCATCCTGGATACAGAGGAGAGCGCCATCTAAATCACCGGACTTGCGCATAAAATCAGCTAGCCAGGCAAAAGCAGAAGAATGCCCTTTTTTGCCAATAGCTTTACGCACAGATTCCAAAGTTGCTGCCATAGATAAACCCCTCTATGCCGTTAACAATATCGCTTCATCGGAAAGAAGCACGGGAATGCCTTCCTTCACAGGATAAAGCTTACTTTTGTCCGCAGAGATAAGACCTTCCTTCAACGCCTCTGTCACAAGGACTCCCGCAGCGGTCTTCACCAAACCTTTTGCAATGTCGGCATTCAGTTCAGAAATAAAGTCCTCGGAAGCCTCTTCAAGTGAAGTCCGGGTATCAGGAGAACAAAGCATAGAAAGAAGTTCTGGATCCATTATCATTACCTATCAAAAATTTCAAAATAAAAATAACTTCTTTTACGCTTGCTAGAAAAGCTAATAGAAGTAATTCAGGTCTACAACAGCGAAATTATCGCTATTTTCGATGCCTATTAGAAGCAGGACCCTTAATCCCAAGGACTTAAACCAGTCGATGTCAAAAGGTTCGTGAAAACCTTTCGTATCGGAAAGCACAAGCACCTCACGGCAACCGGTCCGTTTGCAAATAGAGGGAATGTCAGAAACATCGCCCAAAAGATGTTCCTTGTTTTCTTCCGTGACCTTTCTCGTTTCATTGCTCACACATCCAAGAAGATCCAAACCAGACATCAAATGATAGTGATCAAACCATTTGGAAAGGGAATCCGACGTTCCCCCGAGTAAAATCGACCGGTGACGTTTTCCAGAAAAAATCTGATAAAAATAAACAGCCCAAAATACAAGCCTGCGCCAGAAAACGGTGCACAAAAGAGAAACAGCCATCGGGCAAGCGATTTTTGGAGACAAATGAAATGCAAACACAGCCACAGTGACACCAATAAATGCAGAAGGAAGCAAAGGCTTCAACAACCAAAAACCGCTCAACTTGGGAGTCGCATAATCGCCAACGATCGCCAAAGGGACCCAAATAAATGCGGCCATAACGCATACGGACAAAAGAGAAAATGGCAAAAGCGGAGAAAAAGCTAAAAAGCACAAAGCAACCACGGCAAAATCCACTAAAACTTTCCACCACTGCGGAACAAGGCGGGAGAAAACGCCAACAACCGCAGCGCAGAGAATACCTATCGCCACTATGAATATGGGCAAATGATAGTTGTGATGTTTTTTGGCAAAAATAAGCATCGCCATATAAAATTCAAAAAAAGAGCGCACCCTGCGAGTCTTGCTGCTTTGTCCCTTAAAATGCAGAATGCTTGTCCCCGGGAAATAATAATTATGATATCCTTGTTTTTTGATACGCAAACAGATATCCAAGTCTTCTCCATACATAAAGAAATCTTCGTCAAATCCGTTAACTTGTTCGAAAATAACTTTTTTCACGCCAAAAAAAGAACCGCTCACTGCATCTACTTCGGTTTCTTGATTCGGATCGAGATATGTCATATTGTAAGAGGCAAATCTTCTACTCTTGGGAAAAAGGGCTGCAAGTCCAATTGTTTTAGCAACAGCGGCCAAAGGGGATGGGAATGAACGGCGGCAGGCCCATTGAAGCGTTCCATCGCCATTGAGAATTTTGCAACCCACCGCACCAATATCGGTCTTCGTATCCATATATTCCAACGTTTTCTTAAACGTTCCTTTAGAAACGACAGTATCCGGATTGATAAAAAAAAGAACCTCTTTTGTAGCGTACTTTGCGGCAAAATTGCAACCTTTGCCAAAGCCCAAGTTCTCAGAACTAAAAAGCCAATTTACATAAGTAAACGCCTCTTTCTGCTCAGGAAGTATCGGTTCCGGAGAACCATTGTCCAGAACGATTACTTCGGAATCAATACCTTCCAAAGCTTCTTTGACAGAAGAAAGGCAAGAAGGTATATAATCCCGCGAATTATAGGAAACGATAATGACGGAACAGGAATACGATGTTGCATCGCTCATAACTACAATCCCAGAAAAAAAGCAAATCAGTTCCGCCTAAACCGGAGCTTGAGCACCAAAAAGAAGGCCTCGGAAATAATGCCTCCGCTCATCTTGGACGTCCCGCGCACACGGTCCGTAAAGATGATTGGAATTTCTTTGACTTTCAAACCTTTCTTCCAAATCTTATACGTTGTTTCAATCTGGAAGCAATATCCATCGCTCTTCATACTAGAAAGATCCAAAGCCTCTAGCGCAGTCCGGCGGAAGCATTTGAAGCCCCCCGTTGCATCTTTTACCGAAAGCCCCGTAACCAAACGCGTATAAAGGTTTGCCGAGTAACTTAAGACTAGGCGTTTCCAATCCCAATTCACGACGCCTATCTTTTTTCCATTGTAACGGCTGCCGAGAACTAAGTCCGCACTTTCCGCAGCTTCCAAAAAGCGGGGCAAATCCGAAGGCTTATGGCTAAAATCGGCATCCATTTCGAATATGCGTTCATAATCGCGTTCCAAAGCCCACTTGAAACCCTTCACGTAAGCCGAACCGAGCCCCATCTTACCCGCGCGGCGAAGCAAATGCACTTTCGGATTTTCTTTAGAGACTGCATCCACAATATCGCCTGTTCCATCAGGAGATCCGTCATCCACCACAAGCACTTCCAAACAGGGGTCTTGCGAAAGAACTTGAGGAATAATCAAGGATATATTCTCTTTTTCATTATAGGTAGGAATAATTACCAGGCTCTTGGGATAGCTCATACATGGGGCTCCTCTTTAAGCGTTTC
>JALNVO010000130.1 GCA_023231365.1 Fibrobacteraceae bacterium
ATGACTTCAACACTTCACTTGCTTGGAATTACTTGATGGATCAAGTGATCGCCCCGTTGTTCAACGCGTCCGTGGATATGGGCAAGAAGGCTGTCGTTGCAAGTTCTGCTGCTACCGTGGGAGTACTTGGGGCTGGCACTTTAGCCTTGGCTGCGCCAGGAGCTGTCGCTGGCGCGTCGGCGATGCTAACAGGTGCTGAAACATTTGTAGCGACAAATCCAAGTATAGCTGTAAAGGGATTACATATAGTTGAATTTTCTGCAGGTTGGTTAAGCGGTCCTGGATTTACAGAATCGCCTTATGAATTAACGGGGCAAATAGGTGGTACAGTATACAATCAAACCCCTAAATTGATGAATGCTATATCCTCATATTTTAATAATAGATTACAAGATGCGATTGATACGCCGTATGATAATTCTAGTGCGGATTAAATTATGAAAAAAAATAAAATACTTACTTTTTTTTCTCTTTTTATGTTAATCCTAATTCTTTCTACATTTAAAGATTTATATGGCATTGGTTATGGCGTTGTTGAAAAAATATCAATTCAACAAATTTTTTATACATTGCCTTTGCGGTTAATTTTTTCTTGTATTCTTTCTATAATTTTAGTCAAGATAATATTAAAATGAATCTAAGTTGCCCCGTCCGCTGTCCTTTTTGGGAAAAGCTCTTCCATCGCCCCCATGAGAGGGGCTTTTTCATTGCGGAAATGGAACATTCTTGCTTCCTGGCGACTAAATCTTGCGGACGGCGTACGGCATCCCCGTCGGGGGTTAAATACTTTATCTGCAACTGAGGAGATACCCCTTCAGCAGCCCGTCCCGGAGGGAGACTTCCCTTGCTTCTGTCGGAGGCCTCGCGTAGGGGTCCGTCCCTTCCCAAGCCTCGTCCGGGGTCCTCCCGCCGAGATGGCGGTGGGGCCTGACCGCGCCGTACCAATAGCGGAACTCGTCGAGCGCCTCCTGGATCCTCCGCGGATGGAAGACGACGAGGTCCGCGTATTCCTTGAACGTCCCGAAGAACCGTTCGATGCGACCGTTCTCCCAGGGGCAGTGGACCCGCGTCCGGCGGTGGCGTATCCCCAGGATCCGGAGGCCGAGCCGGAAGAGCTTGGATGTGAACACGCTCTCGTTGTCCGTGAGGATGACTCTCGGCTTGCCGTACCTCTCGATCGCGGCGATCAGGGCCTTCAGCAGCGTGACCGAGGCCTTGTCCGGGATGCTCCTCAGCGAGACGCATCTTCTTGTCCCGTGGTCGATGATGCCGAGGACGGTCGCCTCCGTGTTTTTTCCTTTCCCGTTGTCCTTGCCGGTTCCCGTCCGCACTCCCGTCATGTCCATTCCCCAGATTACGTCCCTCGCCATCGGCTTCGGGATCCGGTGTTTCCACTCCTTCCTCAGCCGTTCCACTTCGTAAATGTTGTCACGCAGGACCCCGTACACGAAGGTTTTCCCGATGCTCGCTCCCGTTGCTGCCGCGAAGTTCCTGTTGAATATGTCGGCGACCTGCCTCACCCCGGCGGCGGGCGCGTGCGCCTTGATGCGTATGATCTCCCGCTTGACCCATGCCGGCTTTGGCTGCCGGTGGCCGTGGAAGGCTTCTCGCTTTGCGGGTCTCCTGAATACGGGCGCGGTCTTGCGTCCGGAGAAGCAGACCAGGGAGAATGCCATCCCGGCGATGAAGAGAAATCCCAGAAGAAGTGCTGCGTTCGCAGCGGATGGCATAAAAATATCTCCCGTTCCCGGCCGGAGAGAAAGAATATAATTTCCGGCCCTTTCTGTTTTTTACTCCGCCCGCTGGAATTTTTCCAGAATTTCGTAGAGTCCCGGCGCGATTTCAGCGCAGGTATTCAGAATGTTTTTTTGCCATTTTCTGGGCAGCGTACGGAGAATGTCCTGTGTCCGGCTTTCTTTCCCCGGCATGTTTTTTATGAGTTCTCCAAGATGGCGGACCGTCTGCGCGTCCTTCTCTTTTTTGCCCGGATTCACCCGCAGTGGTTGGACCAGCAGTTTGTGCAGGACAAAAGCTTATAATTCAGGAACCATCAGTTCGAGTTCCTTGTAAAGAACGGGCTTCGCATATTGCTGGGCGATCTCCATGTAGTCGAGCATCTGAGCCTCCTGGTTCAGTTTCGGGACTTGGATGATGCAGTCCGCGCTTCGCAGACGGGCGACAAGGAACTCGATCTCGAGATCCGGCCTTTCGTACTTGATCAATTTTGATGCCGCGTCAAAGGACGGCTCGAAGCCCATCTCGCGGAGTACCCCTGGAATATCCGCCTTGATGCCCGGGCGTTTCGGACTTCTGATCAGAAAATCGAGATCGGTCGTGCGGAGAAGGGGTATTTCCGGGGGATCCCCGTACACATGACGGAACACGGGCAGACACCAGCTGCCTACTAGAATGAATTCCCCAAGCACTCCGGCATCGGCGAGACCCCTCAGCACGGAATCGAAGCGTTCAGTGGATTCCTTTTCCAAGAGCCCTCCTTATTTCGTTGAGGTCGGCCTGTGCAGCCCTGATATTTTTGATGAGCATCCTGCGTTTCTTCTCCTGTTTCAGAAGCGGGAGAAAATTTTCCTGTCCGGCCTTCCCAATGTATTCGGAGCGGACCTTTTGCCCGTCGCGGAACACCCGATAGAGATAGGACCGGTTCCCGATCCTGCGCTGACGCAGAGCCCCCTTCGGGATCGCGGTGCCCCGTCCGCTGTCCTTTTTGAGAAAAGCTCTTCCATCGCCCCCATGAGAGGGGCTTTTTCATTGCGGAAAGAGACTCGATTAGCCTTTTATCAATCGATTCCTGCATACAGGGGTATCATCCCTGTCGATGCTTCTATATTTTGTATGTAATAAAGTGGGATCTCTCCCGGCGATCCTTTTCATTGTTTGATTTTTTAGCACCGCTTTACGGGGTGAGAATGACTGGGTTGTTTCTCTAGACTTATTGCCTGCTAAGGGACCCGCATTTTATCGGATTGGCGAACTCTTTTCTTGTTATATTTGAGGCTGTATGAATTCCATCGTGGACATTGTGTCGGGCCGTTATTGGTGGTGCCTGGAGAGGGGGCTTTCTTCTGCCCGCATTTCTAGGGTCGTGAGGCGCAAGGGACACGCGGTTGTGCTCGACTCTTTTGAGGGTGAACTTTCGGGTTGCCGTACTTTTCAAGTGGAAAAAGGCGGCGCTTCCGATGGCGTGATCCTCATAGACGATACGGTGCCTGTCCGTTTTTATATCGGAGAAGAGGGGGAGGCTGTCCGGGGTGCGGAGGGGGAGTTTGCCGTCTTGCCTGGTTTCCGGGCTTCTGATTTCCGCTTTGTTTCTTCGCAGGATGGGGCGTTTTCTGTTGCCGTGTCTTCTCGTGCTGCGGATGCTTCTGTTGAGGAGGTGGCTTCTGCTGGCTTTGCCGTGCTTGCCGAAGTTCCTGCTGTTATGTTTACGACAGACCTTCTGCCGGTGCCTCCCGAAGATACTTCCGTTTTTGTTTGCGCAACGTCGCACCATCTGGACTTTTGGCTTTTTTCGAATTCCTCTTTGCAGACTTATCATCGCGTTGCCGCGGGTGATCCTTCTCGGGTATCCGAGTTTTTTGAGTTTTTGCGCAAGCGCTTTGCTTTGCCTGTGAAGTTAGACGTATTCTTTTACGCGGGGTCTGGGACTCCGCAGGCTGTTCTCGATTTGTTGACTTCCCTTGAAGCGAAACCGTTCGAGCTCCGAGATGTGGCGCTAGCTGCCGCTGAGGATGCTTGGATTTTCAGGACTTCTTCGCTTCCATCTGTTCTGGAAGCCCCTTCCATCACAGCCCTTTCTCGCTTGCGGGAGGCTGCACTTTTTCGCAGGGTGATCAAGTGGGCTTGTGTTTTTATTGCTCTCTCTTTTGCTGTGATCGGACTTTTGAATGTGTCGTATGCTTTTTATGCTTGGCATTTCCGCGACGATTTGCGCACTGTGGAACGTTCCGCTTTGGCTTCGAAGGAATTGGATTCCTTGCGTTTGAAGCTTGAGGCCGACCGGCATGAGGCGGAGGTGCTGCTGAAGCATCGCAGTCGAGTGGCGTTAGGTATGACTGGGCTTGTGGAGAAGCTTCCGCAGGGTGTCTGGCTTACAGATTGGAATGTCGATGGGAGGATCCATTCCGTGCGAGGCTATGCTCTTTCGGATTCGGACGTGTCGTCAATGCTTTCCCTGCTTGAAAAATCGGGTAAGTTTTCGGGTGTCCGTTTAAGAACGACTGAGAGAACTTCCTGGAGGTTCCGCCCTGTGGTCCGTTTTGATTTTGTCGCGGAGGAACTGCAATGAAAAATTTTATTTCCCGCTACAGATTTTGTTTGCAGTCGGTTGCGGTCTTCCTTTTAGTAGTTTTGCTCGCAGCATTTTTCCTTTTTCCATGGGCCCGCTCTGTCGGGACCGACTTTGCAACAACGTTGTCTGAATTAAAAGTTTCCCGTTCTATGCCGTCGGAGGTCAAGATGTCCGCAGATTCGTTAGCGAAAAGCTATGCGGCTCTTTCGGCGCGCATTGACCAGTTTTCAGAGGTAAAGGTAAATTCTTCGGGTATTCTCAAGATGCTTCTCGATGCTGCCCGCCGGGAGGGGGTGGTGCTGGTGGATCTTTCTACGCGAGATGGCGTAGCCGATGATTTGCGCGTGGAATATCCGGTTTCGTTCAATGCCCGCGGCGGGTTTGTTCCTCTTTTGAAGTTTGTCGCTTTTTTGGAAAACGGACCGTTTTGCATTCACGTTTCTTCGGTCAAGATGACCCGTGAGGATAACGGGAACCTTGTCTCTCATGTTGAACTTTCCGTGCTTGCCAAGACGGGGGAGGCCCGGCAATGAACAAACTAATTGTTCTGCTGGTTGCATTGGTGCTTCTTTTTTGGGGTGTGTTCATTTATAGGCTCACTCTCCATGTGCCCATAGACAAAGGGATGGGGGCGGAATTGGATGCTTCTGCGCCGTCTTCCGCTTCGGATATTTCGAGGTGGTTCGTTCCCGATTTTAAATTGCCTAGCAACGTGCGCGATCCGTTCCGTTTGCCTCAGGCTTTGCGGGTTTCACCAAAGACGGCTCCTCCTAAAATAATTGAAGCGGCATCTTCCGCATCTATGCCCCGTCCAGATATTACTTTGGATGCAATTCTTCCGGGAGACAATCCCGTGGCAATTCTCAAACATCACGGTGAGTCTTCGGTCGTGCGGGTCGGTGATGAAGTGTGGGGTGTACGCGTAGTTTCCATTACGGCTGCTTCTGTTACTTTAGGTTATTCCGGGGGCTCTTTTGAACTCAGGCCTTGATGGAGGCGCAAAGGATGGAGTTGCGCTTCCTTTGGCGCTAGCGCTGATTCTTGTTCTAGGGCTTCTCGCGGCGTCTGTCTTTGAAATGCTCTATTCCGAGCGAATGGAGTCTTTGCGGCAGGCTCGGCGCGTGCAGTCGGAACTTTCAGCGGAGAGCGGACTCAGCTATGCCCTTTATCGGTTTGCTTCGGAGGATGAGCCTTGGCGGACTTCGGAACTCCGGCATTTTGCGGTGGATTCTGCGGTTGCGTTCCGGGTTTCTTCCGTGCAAGACGGGCCTTTTGCGAACGTTATTTCGGAAAATATCGGGAAGGATTCCGGGCTTGTCCGGATAGTTGCCCGGGTTGGCTCTTATCCGGATACCTTGCCTGCCTTAGTGCTGCTGGATCCGGAGGCTTCCCTTCTCCTTGCGGGTTCTGCCAAGATAGAAGGTGATGTCGCATTAAAGAAAGGTTCTATCGGCTATAGCACGCATTATAAGATGCCTGCATCGAAGGATGCTTCTTTTGCGGGGAAGGCGCTTACGATGACGGATGCTTTTTGGGGCGGTATATCTTTCCATTCGGATCTGACGCGGGATGAGTTTCAGAATTTGCCAGAGACCGATCGCTGCGTTTTTGACGGACGGGACACGCTTCCGTCGCTTTTGGAATGCAGTGAGGTTGTAATACGAGGTGACGCTTTTTGTAGAAACTGCGAAATACGCTCTCGCCAACTCTCTGTTTCAGAAAGGGCTTCTTTAAATGAGGTAAAAGTTTTTGCTGACACGGCTTCGCTTTCCGGGGATGCGTCTATCTCCGGGACCATTTTTTCCAGAGATACTTTGTATGTCGATTTGAAAAAGGAACAGACAAATGAAATCCGTTTGTTTGTGCAAGGACGGAAAACGGGAGATGCTTCTTATAACGGTCGCTTGGAGGTGCAGCGCCTCAAATCGGAATTTGCGACTCTTGCCTTCTTTGGCGATAACTGGGATGCGACCATGCCCGGAATTTCTGTTTATATAAGCGAAGACTGCAATATCCGCGGTGCTCTTTTTGTGCATGGCGTGGTGGATATCCGCGGCAAGTTCCGCGGTCATGCTCTGATCTGGAATTTTGCTTTTGAAGAATCCGGGACGCGCTGGAATGGTTTTTTTAAGGATGGCTCGATTGCTTTGGATACGGCATCCCGCGAACTCATTCCCGATATTTTTCACTTCGGCGGGACCTTTGGGTATGAAAAAGAATAAGGGTTCTACGTTGATAGAAGTGCTTATCAGTACCGCTTTAGTCGGCACTACGGCGGTGACGCTCCTCGGCTTTTTGCACGGGGGTAAGCTTGCGTCGAAGGCGCCTCACGAGGACTATGGCGCTGAACTCTGCAAGGAAGTTCTCTATTCGAGGATTGCGAAGAAAGATTCCATTTTGGACTTCGCAAATACGGGAGGAATGCCTTTTAAGGTGGTAGTGAAGGCTTTGACTGATGGAGAAGAGCACTGCTTTTCGGCGCGGGCCGTACGCGGCGGAGATTCCTTGCGCAGGTTCGTTTACTGCGTTTATGGGGAAAAATTATGAATGGTCGGCGGGGTTTTACTCTCATTGAACTTTTGGTGACGATGTCGCTCGCCTCCGTTTTTTTGGGGTTCGCGTGGAACATCTTTTCGGATGGTAACAGGGTGTATTTGGATTACCGGAAAATGGATGCGGAATATTTTGATTTAGGCGTTCGCAAGGCAAAGGCTGCCCGTATGGTGAAAGATTTCCCTGGATATTGCACCAGTGATAGTTTATACAGATTTGATGGCTCTTTGGCGGATTCTCTAGAAAAAGCATTTCCTTTTTCTGTAGTGAATTGCTACAAAGTAAGAGATAACAGGCTTCTTATCTATTGGCGGGGGCTTTCTGCTAGCATTCCGCATTATCCTGTAGGTTGGACGTTTTTGAAATGAATGCTGTGTTAGTTTAGTCCATTAAAGAGTTTGTGCCAATTTTTGAATTTTGATGATTGGAACTCGCGGGATTCGCTCAATGTTATATCGCTACAGCACCTTGTGTTTCAAACAATTACAAAGATTTTAACTCCTGTTTTGGTAGATACATTGCGTGCTATATGCCGCTCATCTGAAAATTATTGTTTGTAAAAATTTCCGTCTTCCATCTTACAAAACGTATCCATTTCTTTTATTTTTTTTCATAATTTATGTTAGATGTAGCTCCCTCTTTTGGATCTCTTAGGAAATTGGCTATATTCCATTTCGGCTCTTTGTCAAGGTAGGTTTGTATATGCGCGAATTTGACCTTATGGTTTTAGTGAAGTGCGGGCTTTGCGCAAGACACTGCGTGAAGATTGTTGAACTGATCGGGGAATTCAAGGACTCTGAAATTTTTGTGACAGCATATACGGAACCGGAATCCCGCAGAGTGAATGCTAAGAGCGTCCCCAATCTGATGATGCTTGCGGTACCTCCTAGGACGCGTCTTCATTTTGAAGTGTCCGGCTCTTCCGAAGAGGTGGAAAGGGAGGTGGAGCAGAAGCTTACGGAGCTGTTAACCGAGACTTTTCCGCTACTTTACGATTGTTTCTCTCTCGACGCA
>JALNVO010000131.1 GCA_023231365.1 Fibrobacteraceae bacterium
AGATAGACAACTCTCCGCTGTCTTTTGTGCCGACGGATGAAGCGTCGATCTTGGAATTTTTCGGTATACCCGTCTACATTGTCCCCGGGAATACGCTGAATGACAAGCTTACGACTCCTGCTGATTTCGAGCGCTTTAGTGCTATATGCCAAAGTAGGACTTGACAGTGATTGCCGTTGGCTTTTGCAATAGTCGTCTTTCGAAGCGGGGAAGAGGCCTTCAAGCCGATTTTGGCTACTTCCTGCTCCGTTTCATGGACGCAAACCCATTTTGAGAGATCCTCTTAAGAGCGGGCGGGCAGAATCCTTCAACTTATTTAGGGTACCTCTAAAAACTCAATTTTTATGAATTTATCAATAACACTTCGCACTGGTTCGTCTCTCAAAGTGGCGAATACATCCAGTATTAGCTACTTTTCGTTCCTGCCATTGCTCGGTTTTTGATAAATTCACTTAACCAAAGCAGTTTTTAGAGGTACCCTTTACTTTTATCGTATGAAGCTTCCCATCCGAGATCAAAATTCTAACAAAGCGTCTTTTGGAAATGTGCTGAATATTGCGGGTTCCTTGAACTACCGCGGTGCGGCATATCTTTCAAGTATTACAGCACTTCGCGCGGGTGCAGGCTATGTAACGCTTGCTTCTGTGGAACCTGTGATTAATGCCGTGTCAGCTCTTACTCCGGACTTGGTCTTTGTCCCGTTGAAGTCAAATGGGCCCTGCATCGCGAGCTCAGAATTTGAAAAGGTCGCGCACCGTATTTCGCTTGGAACTGTCGTTTCTCTTGGTTGCGGGCTTTCCGGTATCGACAGAGACCGGAAAGATATACGCCTTTTTGTGTGGAAGCTTTTGGAAGAACTTGCGCGGCGGAATACGACGACCGTGCTCGATGCCGATGGATTGAATTTGCTCTCTGAAATGGGAACATTGCCTGTGCTTCCGAAACATCTGGTGATGACTCCGCATCCGAAAGAACTTTCAAGGCTTCTCAAGTTGGATGTCCCGGGTATCCAAAAAGATCGCGGATTGGCGGCAAAGATTGCCGCAAACCGCTTTGGAGGAATCGTCCTCTTGAAAGGACATGACACGGTCATCTCGGATGGAGAAAAGGTTGTTGTCAATGATACCGGGAATTCTGCGCTTGCTAAAGCAGGTACTGGCGATGTGCTCACCGGTGTTATCGCAGGTCTCCTTGCTCAGGGTGTGCCGCCTTTTGATGCTGCGGTCCTTGCTGCAAGGATCCACGGGCTTGCCGGCGAACTCGCATCTAAAGAATTCTCGGAATATGGCGTGCTTGCCTCGGACTTACCGAAGTATGTTTCTTTAGCGATTAAAGCTCTTCAATAATTTTTTGAATGGCCTTGAAATAAATATCGGCCCGGTCGATGACATCTTTATCTTCGGACACGGGCTCTTTTAATTCGAAATCCGGAAATTCTTTGTAAACATCGGAACGCCTTTGCGGAAATTCATTCTTTTGTGCGAAATAGACGCCGTACAGCACAGGAAGAATTTCCGAATCTGCCGAGATAGAGAAGTCCATCGGTGTGAGCCCGTAATGGAGCCTTGTAAATTCGCGTTTGAGTTGTAGCATCCGGCTGGTGAGTTCCCGCTTGCACTCGGCGCGCAGCGCTAGATTGTCGGGAGAAAATCCCTGCAAAGGAGCTTCACCGGATAGGACTGCGTTCTTCTTTGAAATGTGCAAAAATTCGAGCGGGTACACTTTTTGATTTTTTGCAAGGAAGTCTTCCGAAAAGAAGAATCCGAATTGAAGTCCTTCCACTGTAAGAGGCTTTGCGAGAGCGTAGGCCGCAGACAATTTTTCAGCGGAAGTATCATTCAAAATAAGGCTCATCTGCCAAGGCTCGTGAAGAGCATCGAAACCTTCGTACAGGCAATTCCCGTGCAAAAAAGCACTTCTCAAATTTCCGGCAAAAACATCTCTCAAACGTTCTTTCCAATTGGAATTTTGAATGTCTTGGAGCGTCAAAAGTTTTTTCATATTAGTTTCCAAATCCAGAGTCGAATTTTTGATGTGGAAATCCACCGAAGTCCCGGATTTTTTGCCGACGCTTCGCTTTTGAATTTTGCTTTGAAAAATAGACGAATGCCGCAATGAGGCTTCCGAATACGATGGCGATCAGTACCCATGCGGTTGTGGGCATTTCATTATCATCTGCCTTTGGCATGCGCACATTTAATCGCACGTCTTTCGAGCGGGCGACGCTTTTGGCGAGTTCCGCTTCAAAAAGGAGGATCCCTTTTGCATGAGCGTCCTTGCGGAATTGAGGCAAAAGCGATTTCTGTGCTAAACGTTCCACTAACGGTTTGGACAGGAGATCTTCAGCGGAAGCTGATTTGGCGACTGCCCTATGAGCCCCGTTCAAGTCGATATAAATTAATGCTCTTAAGTTGCCGTCTAAGCTATCGCAAATGAGCTTTGCTGTCGCTTCCGGATATTCATCTTCGGAATTGCTCGTGTGCAAATATAAGGAAAACCCGGTCTTGGACTTTAATTCTTCAGCAATAGCTGTGTAAGTATGGCGGTCTTCTTCCGAAAGAAATTTGGCATGGTCGTCGATGTAGGCCGATTCTGCGGCAAAAGCAGACGTTGAGATGAATAGGAACAGGGCAAAAACGCGATAGATTTTCATTTTGAGGATTTGCAAAAATTAGCGGCTTTGATTTTGATTTCGTCCGCTTTTATTTTTTTGACGGCGGCTTCTTTAGCGGAAAGTTCAGAAGTTCCTACGCCTTTTGTGTCGATGAAAAAGTGGAAATCCTTTCCAGAAAGGTCCAGCTGGATTTGAACCGTTTTCAAACTCTGCACTGTAGAATTCAAATTTTTTTCTGTAGATTCTGAAATGGTAACTTTTAATGCCTTAGCTCCTTGCGTGTTTTCGAATCCGGCTCCGGCGAGCATATCTTCAATACTTGGGCAAAGCTCGTTTTCATTGGAACAGATAAGTTCGTATTTGCAGACTTCCGCTTCGGATGTGTAAGTAGCAAGCACTCTGTACGCCTCTTGAGAATAATCGAAAGCAGGGAGGTTGATTTCAAATAGAATGCTGTGCGATCCTTTTTTGTTGTCTATGCCCCGTAAGTGGAACGTCGCGTCACCCATTTCATCTGTTTTTAATTCAGAAAGAATTTGCTTTTTTTGTTCAGCATAAACAGGAATCCCTTTTATGGGGCCATCGTCGTCGGAAACGGAAATGGTTATAGGGCCGATGGAATCTCCTCTGGATTTTTGCGGGACGGGTCCTCTAAAGGATATTTTCAGTTTGGCAAGTGCGTCGCTGATTTGATTTTCGAGAGCTTGGACGTCTACGTTCATTAAATAAGAATCGTCTGGATTTTCAAAGATAGAAAGGTCGGCAAAACTGCGGTCGTATGGAAGAATAATAGAAGATAATTCGCGGAAAGCGCGTATCGCGGAGGCAAAATTCTTTTTGGCGAGTTCCATTTGAATCAGGGAATCTTTTGCTGCTGCATCTTTTTGTATCTCGCGGATTTTTAGGCGGGTAGGTGCTGTTACTTTGTCTATGTCGAGCGTTGCCGTACTCACAAAATTGCCGTTTTGCTTCTCGCCGTGTGCAATGACGACTCCATTCAAAATAAGGCTGGAGTGGACTTTGTTCGTTTCGGAGTAGGTCTTGTCTAGTTTTGATTGATTTCCGCTCTGCACTTCGCTCTTTGTCGTCGTGTGGTTGGCGGTAACGTCTGCGCGGATTTGGAGTGCAATGCCTGCCATTGCTTGCTTGTCAGCTTCTTGTTGCGATATTGTCGATGTGGCCGTATAGGTAACGATGCGGGCTTCACTGTAAATGGCAAAAGCAAGCAGAAGCGCGGCAATGAGCAACGGCCTATTCATATTACCGCAGTTCCATCAAAATGAATTTTTGCGTAATGCTGTTCTTGCGCACTTCAAAGGACCCTTGTAGCCCTTGCCGGATCACTTCATAGACTTCGTAGGCATCGGAAACTTGAGCGGGATTTGCATAGATGTTCGCGTCTACGGTCTTGTCTGTCATCACGTTGATTTTTGCTTTGTTGAAACTTTGTTTGAGGACTCTTGAAATTTTGCTGTGCACATCGTCGATTTTACCGGCGGAGAATTCTCCTTCCAAGCGAATGATGACTTTGTATTGAACGCCTTGTTTCGCTTCTTCTGCCCAATAAGCCTTGATCTTGTTTTCAAGTCCGGGCATTGCCTTGTGCATAGCGGATTTGACTAGTTCTTCTTTCGATGTGCCGTTGTCGTTGACAGCAGCGCTTTGGCTGCCGAGGAGTTGACCTGTCGTAGATTCGTAGGCGCTCAGGTCGGCGATGATTTGCGAATTAGCGATTTTGCTTGTAAATTTGATATAAATGTCGGCACCGAGGGAAAGACTTGCTATGTAGGAAAGATCTTCTTCTTGTCCGGCAATTTGACCTTGGATGGCGGCAATTTCATCAATTTGATTTTCCCCTTCCAACGCTTTTACATTATACCTCTGCTTGGTGAGATAACCATTGATTGCGTCCATTGATGCTTTAGCGAAAGAATTGTTTTTGATGATTCCTGCACATTCTGCAATGCTTCCCGCATTTGCAGGGAGTACCATAATGGATGGCAAGTTCGCGAGTTTCGCGGATGCTTGGGCGTTTTGTGCCTCTGTTGTGGATGCGGGGTAGAGTGTTAAAGCTCCGGGAGCCGCGGAGTTTTCCGTTCCTGAAGTTCGGATTGTTCCCGCCGAAAAATTGCGGGAATCTTCTTTGAGCTTGAGAAACGCGCTGTCGGAATCCGCTTCCTTGGTTTGCTGTTTGCTACCTGCATTTGCACAAGAAGCAAAAGCGAGTAGGCAGAAAGAATAAATGAAAAAAGAGGACAGATGCATTTTCAACTCCCGGATATTTAAAGGTCACTTCTAAAAATTCATCTACGGCGAAGCAACGGTCGTCTCTCATTGTGCTTGCGCACTTGTTGGTGCAACTCGGCTTTCATTTTTTTCGCAAAACAATCTCTAGAAATGCCCTAAATTGAAAAATACAAAAAAAGAGGAAAGGGATGCTCGATGCGTTGAATGAAGGGCCAAAATCATCCTACAGAATTTTATTCCCGCTAAAGTCGGAAAAATAAAGCACTCCCTGAATGAAAGAATGGATCTAGAACCGGGCGATCGCAGGCGTAAAGACTGATTTGAGTGAGAACGGGGTCCATTAGAAAATTTAAAACAGGGTCATTTGAACATCGTCTTTCTCGCTTTGGATCTCGTCCAAGTGGATGCCCACCCCTAAAAGCCGTACCATCTTCCGTGTGTCATAGCGCTCTTTGAAAAGCAGTTCGAACCGCTTGAAGGAAACGTCGTTAAAAGCCCTCTCTATGGTCGTCGTTTTGAAATCGGCATATTTGATTTTGACGAAACAGTGAAAGACGGGGTACGTTTTTTTGTTTTCGGTTTCGATGAACTTATGGGCGCGTTTTAAGAAATCAAAATATTCCGTGCGGAGTTCGTTCAAGCAATCATTACCTTGTATGTCCTTTGGAAATGTATTTTCTGTAGAAATAGATTTCCGGGTGCGGTCTTTGCTCACGGGGCGTTCGTCTATTCCGCGGACTAGATCGTAGAGCGTATCGCCGAAGCTTCCGAAGTGGTATACGAGTTCAGGCCGCGAGAGCGGCAGAATGTCGCGGCACAATTGAAAGCCCAGACTCTGCATCTTTTTTTCGAGAACCTCGCCGACGCCAGGAATTTTTCCGAGCGGAAGTGCTTTTGTAAATTCGGCGACCTCGTTAGGGTTTATAGTGAATTGCCCGTCTGGTTTTTCCCAGTCGCTAGCGACTTTGGCGAGAAACTTGTTGGGCGCGATTCCCGCGCTTGCGGTGAGCCCTTTTCGCTCGGTTTTGATTGTATTCCGGATTTCCTCGGCGATGAGGGATGCTGATCCATTGCAGGTGTCAGAACCCGTTACATCCAAAAAAGCTTCATCTAGGCTGAGCCCTTCTATGCGGGTGGTGTACCGTTTGAATATTTTAAAGATCTCGGCGGATTCTGCATGATAGGTTCTCATATCTACGGGAAGCAGAATGAGCTTTGGGTATTTTTTGAAGGCTTGAAACGTCGCCATAGCCGAGTGGATCCCGAATTTTCTTGCTGGGTAATTGCAAGTGCAGAGAACCCCGCGCTCTTCCGCAGTGCCGCCCACTGCCATAGGTATGTCGCGGTATTCGGGGTGCCGTCGCATCTCGATTGACGCGTAGAAACAGTCCATATCGATGTGGATGATCTTGCGCTGCATTTTTTTAGAGCATCGAACGGTAGACGGTCTCGATATCCGTATAGTTCAGCGGATTGTAATTGCCGAGTTCGTTCGGGCGGGTCATCTTGATTTTCTGAGTCATCAGAGGTATATCCGCTTCTTCAAACCCTTTAATTTGTTTGAGCTTAAATGGCAGTCCCAAAGAAGTCCAAAATGCGGAAAGTGCGGCGATCCCTTTTTCTCCAATGTTTTCAGCACTCCCGCTTGTAGGAATATCGAAAACGCGCGTGGCAAATTGCGCAATTTTTTGCGGATTGTGATGGTGCAGTTGGTACCTAAGCCAAGCGGGGAAAACGATAGCGAGTCCTGCTCCATGCGTTACATCGTAAAGAGCGGAAAGTTCATGTTCAAAAGCGTGTGAACTCCAGTCTTCAATCCGGCCTAATCCCAACAAATTAATATGTGCAATGGTGCCTGCCCACATGAGCGTCGCACGGGCTTCGTAATTGTCGGGCTTAGCGATTGCTTGAGGTGCTGCAGAAATAATCGTTTTGAGAACTCCTTCGCACATTCTATCCGTGAGGTCTACGCCAGGTTCGTTTGTAAAATAGCGCTCGAAGATGTGTGACATCATATCGGCGATGCCGCAAGCGGTTTGGTAATTCGGGAGCGTATAGGTAAGTTCCGGGTTCAGAATGGAAAAACGCGGGCGCAGACATTCTCCTGTTGCAGAGCGCTTGAGAAGCGTTTTGTCTTGTGTGATGACGGAATTGCCGGATCCTTCTGAACCTGCTGCGGGTATTGTGAGCACAACGCCGATGGGGAGCGCTTTTTGCGGCATACGCGTGTGTGCGTGGAAGTCCCAGAAATCTCCGTCGTCCACCGCGCCCATTGCGATAGCCTTGGCGGAATCGATTACGGAGCCTCCGCCGACAGCGAGTACAAAGTCAATGTTTTCTTTTTTGCAGATCTCAATTCCCTTGTACACCGGGCCGCTTTTGGGGTTCGGACGGATTCCTCCAAAATCAATTGATCTAATTCCTGCGTCTTGAAGCGATGTCCGCATTCTTTGAAGGAGCCCACTTTTTTCTGCAGAACCAGAGCCAAATACAATGAGAGTCTTGCGTGCACCCGCTTTTTTCACAAGTTCGCCAGTTTTTGCCTCTGTATCTTTGCCAAAAACGAAACGGGTTGGTGAGTAATAATCAAAATTTGTCATAGTTATTCAACCTCATTGCTTGTATTATTTACTTTATATGATCTGATTTTATCGCGCACTACAAGACCTCTTGTTTTTCCGAGAAGGTCTTGTAAATCTTCTTCGGGTGCGTTCAAAAAGTCTTCCCGGTTTCTGTATTTGGAAAGAATCTTTACCCGCGTCGCTTCGCCAATACCTGGAATGAGCAGCCATTCCACTTGCAAATCTTCTTTACGTTTGCTCCGTTGATAAGTAATAGCAAAACGGTGCGCTTCATCGCGGGCGTTCTGGAGAAGCTTTAGCGCAGGACTTGAACGGTGGAGCACAATA
>JALNVO010000132.1 GCA_023231365.1 Fibrobacteraceae bacterium
GTCCCGTTAAAATCGCTACAAGAAAGAGAATCTCCTTGAACCTGATTTCCATTCAAATTGTAGGTAGTACTATTTACCCACTGAGCAGGATAATAAGTTCCCGTACTATTGAACTGGAAAGATGAGCCCTGTGCAGAAGTGGCGGCATCAAACTCATACCACCCCGAAGTTCCGATAGTACCCGCAACAAACTGTCCACCACCCATTAAATATGCAGTAGTCCAAGATGATGGGGCTTGGAAGTAGATGGTCCCTTCGCAACTCAAAGCAAACGCTTTTCCTTGCAAAAGAAAAAAGGCAGCCAGCATAAACACAAACACGGCCAGCAAAGAACGTTTTGTCACTACAATTTTTTCTCTCATAGTATTTCTCCAGAGCCACGATAAAAACCATCCAAAACAACACCACGGCACACCTATACCTAGGATGCCCATCACCACGGGTTGAAAATTATGCTTTTTCTTTAAAAAAAGCTAGTTTTTTCTTTGAAGTTTAAAGAATTTCGTTTACTTGTGACAACGGACGTTTGTTTTTTGCGTTTTTTCTGCCAAAGAAGACGAATTTTGCCCCGGAGCCCCGATGCTTGACATAGAAAAAACCATTGCAACTCAAGGAAACACTCTGCAGATGCCTTCTACATCGCCAAGGCCTCACCTAGTAGTGCTATACCCGCAAGCATCTTTCAAGCAAATCCCGCTTACCCAAGGAATCACTATTATTGGACGCGGGCTCGATGCAGACATTCGCCTGGATGATGATATGATTTCGCGCAAGCACTGCGAAATTTTCTGGGACGGGAACAAAGTGACCATCCGCGACCTGGACTCAACCAACGGGACTTTTATCGATGGAATAGCCCTCACCAAAAAACCGAAGTCCATCGATTCGGAAAATCGGCTACAAATAGGCAAAATGGTTCTTAAAATAGACTTCAAAGATCCGAGCGAAGAAGCTTTTGACAAGGCTCTATTTGAAGCAGCCACTACGGATCCGCTCACCCGGATTTCCAACCGGCGCACTTTTATGGATCGTTCCCTTGGCGCACTCGCCAATTCCCGCCGTAAGGATATGTACGCACACATCATTATGTGCGATATAGATCATTTTAAAAAAGTGAACGATACTTGGGGTCACCAAGCGGGTGATATGATTTTAAAAGGTGTGGCCCAGCTCCTTTCCCAAGGAAAACGGGAAAGCGACCTTTTTGCAAGGTATGGCGGAGAAGAATTCGTGTTCCTCCTCACCGAAATCACCAAGGCAGATGCCGTGAAAAGTGCAGAACGCCTACGCGTAGCAATCGAAAAACACGCGTTTTCATTCAACGACAAATCCATACCCGTTACACTTTCGCTCGGCGTTGCAAGCCACAAGGGGAAGGATATCCCCACCATCGAAGCCCTTATTTCCGAAGCGGATAAGAACCTCTACTTTGCCAAAGATCACGGCAGAAACCAAGTTGCATCCGAAAAAACGCTAAAGAAGTAAAAACGGAAAAATTTTCTCAGAAGCCTTCCCATTTGATGGAGTCGCCGAGTACGCCCGACGAAGGAATTATTCCAAAGATATTCTGCAAAAGGCTTCGATATATAAAAGAAATCCCAAGCCTACAGTCCAAAAGTCGGAGAGCCTTAACTATCTTAAAAAAGTTGTTTTCCCGCAATTTTTTCTCCCTATTCTTGTTTCAAACGTCTTTAAACGAAAAACACCTTTTTTTCCTTAAGGATTCCTATGAAACAAAAGCCAGAAGAAAACTTCAAAATTCCAGAACTTCTCCGCGGGAAAACCTTTCTCGACCCCACTTACGATGCGGCTTTCCAAGAACTTTTCTCAGACAAACGCACGCTTATCCATTTTCTAAATGGAATTCTCCACTTAGATACAGCCCACACCATATTAAACCTCGAATACAGAAACCCAGGGATCTCAATCGCATTTCCCTACCCGAAAACAGTTCGCTTTGATATTCGCGCTATCACAGCCGAAGGCAAAGAACTCGATATTGAAATGCAAAGACATTTCCATTCCGATTTTAACGACCGCGCTATACTTTATTCGGCTATGCTAACCGTAGGTGCCAAGATAGATCTTGACAGAAAAGTACTAGAAATGCCCGAAGAAGAAAAAGTCGGCAGATACGAAATACCTCAGGTCATCTCAATATGGATTTGCAAATTCTGTAGAGAAGATTTCAAAAATTTTCGTGAGGAATGGGCGCTTTATAAAAAGTCAGATATAGGCAACGCAAACGCCCGCCCCGTATCCGACAAAATAGAGTATATTTTCATAGAACTACCAAAATTCGAAAAGAAAATCGAAGAGCTGGAAAACGATGAAGATCGATGGCTATTTCTCCTCAAAAATATGGGAGGGGAAGAAGATCGCCCAGATTTTAGCGACAAAATTCTCGATTCCGCATACGAACGGCTAAGGATAAAAGACTCCAACCCGGAACTCATTGAAAGGCAGGTAAACGATATGGTAACAGAAGCAGAAATTGAAACCCGAATCCAAGATGGATTGCGCGATGGAAGAAAAGTTGGATTAGAACAAGGATTGAAAGAAGGCAAAGAAATTGGTTTACAGCAAGGCAGAGAACTCGGTTTGCAACAAGGCAAAGAGCTCGGTTTGCAACAAGGCAAACAACAAGGAATAAAGCAAGCTAAGCTCGAAATGGCAAAGGCTCTAAAAAAGCAGGGAGTCTCTATAGCCATCATTAAAAGCACCTCCGGATTCAGTGAAAACGAAATCCGCAAACTCTAATTACACTGCTTTTTCAACTAAACACGCAGCCGACTTTGGCTGCTTTTTGTATCTTTGCCCGCAAAATGACTGCTGAAATACAATCCAAAAAATTAAATGCCATCGGCACAGACAGCATCCCCCGCTTAATTCTTGCATTTTCCGTTCCGGCCATCGTAAGCATGGTTGTTGAGTCACTCTACAATGTAGTGGATAGATATTTCGTTGGCGCAGGCGTTGGATATCTGGGCATAGCGGGTATTACTTTATGCTTTCCCATTAGCCTTTTCATTATGGCTCTTTCTATGATCGTCGGCGTGGGCGGCAATACACTTTTTGCAATCCGCCTTGGTCAAAAAAAATATGGACAAGCCGGAATTATTTTGAACAATTCCTTTGCTCTTTTAATTATTATGGCGCTCATTTCCCTCACCTTGGGCGAAATCTTTATGGAACCCCTACTCCGCTCCTTTGGCGCTAGCGAAGAAACGCTTCCCTATGCGACTACCTATATGCGGATTATCCTCTTCGGTGCCGTATTCCAGACGGTAACACCCGGAATGAACAATTTTATCCGCTCTATGGGGCACCCCAAAACGGCGATGTTCCGAAACTTAATCGGTGCAGGACTCAATACTTTTTTCGATTGGCTTTTCATTATGCATTTTAAATGGGGTATTGCAGGTGCCGCTTGGGCCACAGTACTTGCGCAGTGTGTTGCGAGCATTTTCGTGATGCAGTTTTTTGTCAAAAAATCTACGCCGATCAAACTCTCTTGGCGACTAATGAAACTCCAATTTCCCTATGTGCGCCGCATCTATATTATGGGACTTCCGCCAAGTGTAATGCAAATTTGCAATAGCCTTATGAACGTGATCTTAAACCGGAGCCTAGCGCATTATGGAAATCTTTCCCAGTACAGCGGGGACATGGCCGTATCCGCATTCGGCATCATCAACGGAATTGCAATGCTCATGGTAATGCCCGTGATGGGATTCGTGCAAGGCGGGCAACCTATTATTGGATACAATTACGGAGCTAAAGCTTACCCTCGGGTTAAAAAAACGCTCAAGTATATGCTGTATTTTTCCATCGGGTTTATGTCCGCCGCTTGGCTTTTAGTACAACTTAAAGCAGAATGGTTGGTGAGTTTTTTTGCAGCGAATAACGCACAGCTCATTGAACTTGCAGGACATTCTATGCGCACATTTCTCTTTGGGCTGCCAATGATTGCCTGCGGAATGGTATGCGGAAATTTTTTTCAAGGCACGGGCAAACCCGCGCGGGCAATGTTCTTGAATATGAGCCGCCAGCTAATCGTGCTCATTCCGTTTCTCCTCATCCTTCCACTTTTTTTAGGACTCAAGGGCGTGTTTATGGCTGCACCTATTTCCGATACAATTTCGGCTCTTCTCGCTATTTTCCTTTTGAAACCCGAACTAAAAAAAATGCGGTAATCCGAACTGGGCGGAATTTTGAAGTACGCATACGTCGAAATAACCGAAAAATGCAACTTGAATTGTCCCTTTTGTCCAAGTGCTCAGATTAAAGGCGCACGCGGAGAAATGCAAGAGGATCTTTTCACAGCCGTACTCGATAATTTAAAAGAAAACGTTCAAGAGCTTTTTTTCCATGTACTGGGAGAGCCCCTACTCCACCCAAAATTGGCGGAATTTCTCGCCCTTGCCGGTTCGCGAAATTTTAAAGTGAACCTGACGACAAATGGGCTCCTCATCGCGGAAAAAGGTCCAATAATACTTACGTCTCCTTTTGTGCGGCAAGTGAATTTTTCAACGCATGCGCTCGCCTACTTAGACGCGGAATTCGCTGGAAACAGTCTCTCACAAATTTTCGCCTTTGCAGACAAAGTCAAAGAAGTGAGACCCGATCTATACATCAATTTCAGATTATGGAACGAAAAATCCGATAGCATATCAGAAACCTGGAACGTCTCTATGTTAAAAGAGCTTTCCGAGCATTACGGAGTTGACGTTTCTCTAGAAGATTTCAAAGTACGCCATAAAAGCATTCCACTCCAAGGACGAATTTATCTGCACCGCGATTCTAGATTTGATTGGCCGGGCACAAAAGAAGAACAGGTCCGCGAATGCGGAACGTGCCATGCACTGATTGACCAATGCGCCATTCTTTGCGATGGTCGCATCGTTCCATGCTGTTTGGACTATGCGGGGAAAATGACGCTCGGCAAAATACCTGAAGATTCTTTTGAATCCATTATGAGAAACTCAAAAACCAATGCGATGCGAAATGGATTTGCAAACAATGTGTTGATCGAAGAATTCTGCAAAAAATGTTCCTTTTCCAAAAGGTTTCCCGTATAATGCCAAATTGCAGGCGCAATACTCACCAAAATAGACTCCATTTCAATGCACTACAAAG
Source organism: Fibrobacteraceae bacterium (assembly GCA_023231365.1). Classification (GTDB taxonomy): domain Bacteria; phylum Fibrobacterota; class Fibrobacteria; order Fibrobacterales; family Fibrobacteraceae; genus Hallerella. The sequence goes on from JALNVO010000132.1 coordinate 5,140, forward strand.
GAACAAAACAATTCAAAATGTACAAGCAAAACGACCTTTGCACCTAATAAGCGGATAGTATTCATGCATCTGTACATAGAAACCCATTCTTTAATGTCCAATCAAGTCTAGAACTTTTAATACCTGAAAAAGGCATCTGAGATTAAAAAAATAAACAACGCAACAGTAAAAAGCACCAATAATTAATCGGTAAAAATGACAGGCAACTCCAAAGAAGTCGAAAGCGATCAAAGCAGCATTCACAAAGACTTAGAAAAACTGGTGCTCCGCTACTTAGAAACAGAATATATGCGGCCAATTGCTGAGCATACGCAGAAGGCTTTTGAGAACGCCGCAGAATTCATTTCCCATTGGAATACATCCATTGTGCTCGATTCCGGCTGCGGCACAGGCGATAGCACGCTCATTCTCTCTCAAAAATTTCCAGAAAGTCCTGTCATTGGAATTGACAAATCCGAAGTGCGCCTAGCAAAAGTTTCTAAAAAAAACGCGGAACTTCCAGAAAACGTATTCTTTGTGCGGGCAGAGCTCTTGGACTTTTGGCGGCTCGCTTTCAACGCAAAATGGAGCATAAAATTTCATGCGCTCTATTATCCCAATCCGTGGCCCAAAAGTTCCGAACTCCGTTACCGCTTTCATGCCCAACCTATTTTCCCCTTGTTTTTAAAGCTTTCTCCTGCACTTGAAATGCGCACCAACTGGAAAATTTATGCAGAAGAATTCGCCTTTGCCGCAAAGATTGTATTCTCCCGCTTGGGTATTAATGCAAAAGTCAAACTTGATGAGTTTATCCCTTTGAAAACAGAAACAACTTTTGAAAAAAAGTTTGTCGAAAGCGGACATAAATTGTGGAAAGTCTGCGCCTCTTTTTAATGAGTTATAAATACAATATAAGCTTCTGGAACACGGCGAACTTTCAATCTTAGAAAAACGGAACTATAATGTTTCTACCATCCTTGTCCTTCCAATTGCAATTCTAACACATAAAATAATTAAAAGAAATCTATTCTGATAAAGGCTTCAATAAATACATACAGCCCTGAAATTCAGTTTCAAACAGGCGTTATCAGAAGATCTTCTTGTAAACTTACCACCCTTAAAAGGGGCGGCGTGAATAGGCCCCTAGCCACTACAGGAGGGGGCTATCTAAATCAAGACTTGCCAAACAGATTTTCCTGGTTGTCCTACTCGCCGTTTTCTCTCTGCCGAGAGCGGACATATTTTACGACCTGTTCTTCATTCACTCCGACAGTGCTTGCAAAATAGCCGGTCGACCAGAAATGCATCCCCAATATCTTTTGCGCAACTTTTTGTGACGGCCGAATATCTTTACTACAACTCCGACCGTTCAAGAAGCCGACCATAAAGTTCTTGCTCTGATCCGGGGGTATTTCAAGAACCAGATGGGCGTTACCCTGAATTATCGTCAGGAGCTTCCATTTGCAAAGGCGGCAGATTTCATTGCGGACGCACAGCGGGTGCTGTCATCCATGACTCGGGTACCGCGATATTCAGGACACCGGATGATGTAACATCTGCATTCGTAGACTGTATGACTTCTTTTTCTTGGCGACTAGAATTTCGATCTCCTTGTTGGATGGGCTTGTTCAAGGAATCTACACCCTCATCACCATTACCGGTTTACCATACTCCAAGCATAGCTATAGAATACGGAAGCTCCGCGCAGAGCACGGAAATTTTTTCTGACTATTCTGGCTGAAAAAGGTGCTCATGTATAACCTGCAGGCAACATCCGTAATTGGAAAAAATATACTTCGAAAATTCAATATTTCATTTGCAGAAAATTTTCTTCGGCAAAAAGGAAATGAATAAAGGATGAAGCCAACAGATAAGCAAATTTCATTTATTCTTAATGCATATAAAAAATTCCCCGCATTGCTGCGAGGAATTTTTTAAACTTTCACTTGTACCAAGAATTACTTCTTGAGACGAGCTTCAATCATCTTGATGATCTCGGAGAGTTCCTTCGGAAGTTTCTTGCCAAACTTCGGATAGTGATTCTTTTCCACATCAGCGAGTTCATTGAGCCAACCCTGCTTATCAACAGAAAGGAGTTCCTTCATGTCTTCAGCAGAAACGCCTTCTGGACGATCGATGGCATCATTCGTCGGCATATAACCAATCGGGGTTTCCTCAAACTTGCCTTCGTTATCGCAACGTTCGCAAATCCATTTGAGCACGCGGCTGTTTTCTCCGTAACCCGGCCAGAGCCACTTGCCTTCCTTAGTCTTGCGGAACCAGTTGACGAAGAAGATCTTCGGCATCTTATCCGGATGAGCCTTACCCATGTCAATCCAGTGCTGGAAATAGTCACCCATGTGGTAACCGCAGAACGGAAGCATGGCAAACGGATCGCGACGGACCTGACCGACCTTATCGGAGATCACAGCGGCGGTCACTTCAGAGCCAACGATGGAGCCCATGAACACGCCATGGTTCCAATTCAAAGACTGGTGAATAAGAGGAATGGTGCTCGGACGGCGGCCACCGAAGAGGATGGCATCGACAGGAAC
>JALNVO010000133.1 GCA_023231365.1 Fibrobacteraceae bacterium
ACAAAAAAAGATTATTTCGAGTTCCAATGCCTATTACGTTGCCTATATCTGTAAAAAATCCTTCTGGCGCGAACTCCCGGAAGGAGAATATGGCTACGGCGCGCCTTGTACTCCGGAATTAGAAGGTGTTACTTATACAGATTCTTCTGCCGTGCGAGCTGCCGGAAAAATGGAATATGTATGCAGCAATAGCAAGTGGCAGAAATGATCTACTAACATCGTCACTGATATTACGACATACTTTGTTTTGAACCAACTCGTTCTACGTCATGCCCGCGAAGGCGGGCATCCAACCAAGCCCATACCTATAAGGACCGTCCTATGGTTCCCCGCCTTCGCGAGGGTGACAAGGTGTGGAGCAAAGCTTCGAATTGTCGCATAAGTAATGACGAAGTTAGTAATTTCGATAAGCAGGAATTTGCGTTTGCTGCCGACAGATATTCAAAAGAATTTTAGTGTTGCCCTTCTTATTTCCTTAAAAGTTCCGTTTGATCCTGCAAAGAAATGCTATTTTGGAATAATGGATAATATTTTAAAGATAAGATAAACCTCTTTGTCTCACAAGGATTTATATCATGCGCGTTTTAGTCATAAACGGCAGCCCTCGCAAAAAGGGCAATGTTGCAACTATGCTACACTCCGTAGCAGACAACATAAAAGATGCCGACGTGCATTGGCTTGATGTGAACGACCTACAAGTGCATCCGTGCATTGGGTGCATGAAATGTCGTGCTACAGGTGTCTGCGTATTGCCCGAAGATGATGGCCATCGCATAGCGGAGGAAATTGCGCAGTGCGATGCGCTGATTATGGGAACTCCTGTATATTGGGGTAATATGAGCGGGCAGATGAAGCTCGTTTTTGATCGTATTGTACCTGCAATGATGGAAGATCCGATGAATGGATTTCCAAAACCCTTGCATAAGGGCAAAAAAGCTGTCATTGTAACCGCTTGCACTACCATTTGGCCGTTCAGTTGGCTATGCCGCGAAACGACAAATACACTCCACGCGATGAAGGAAATCTTAAATTATTCAGGATTCAAAGTTATCGGGGCCCTTGTGTTGCCGGGTACTCGTAAAAGGAAGGATTTCCCGAAGAAATTGATGGATAAAGGCAAAAAATTAGCTAAGGCAATAAGATAGAAAGCGGGTTAGAAATATGGGAATCTCTGAAGTTGCTTTGGTGAATGAATGGCATGCAGACTGAGTGCAGGAAAGACAAGTTTATTTGCCTTTATTGCCGAGATGCGACTGCGGACGGTGAAGTCTCGTCCAATTGTCAAGAACTGGGGGATGGCGGGAACGGAATCATAAAAAAGAATAATTTGAGGTGTTACATGGATAAGTTTGAGCAGACAAAAGAATTTTATCATCTATTGGAAGAAGGTGCTGAGGCTCTTGGTGCGGAAGATCGCGGGACGCTGTACCGTCCATGTGCTATAAACTGCGTCAAGAAATATGTGCTGAAAGAGATGCAGCGGCAATTTGATGAATGTGGCGGCGATTACGATTTGCAATGCACTAAGTACGGAAGGTCGGAGTATTTCTTTGCGGACATCATTGAACCGGGACATGTTTATGAAATAGGCTATCCGTGCTGTTTTTGCCCGATGGTGGAGTCAGGACTTGCGAAATCTACAGCTCATTGCGAGTGTTCCCGGCAGAGCATTTTGTTTGTCCTGCATACATTGATGCCGAAAAGAGAGATTCAAGTTACAATACTCCATACCGTTCTTGGCAAAGCGAACGAGTGCCGTTTCCGTGTGCAAATAAAATAAGGGAAGGAATTGTGAATTACAGAATTATAGACAAAAATAAATATTACAGAAGTGGCGTGTTTCGTCATTTTTCGGAAGATTGCAAGTGCTCTGTTTCCATGACTTCGCGGATTGATGTGACTGCTTTTCAGGCATTTTCCAAGCGGACAAATACCAAGTTCTACATCAACTTCTTGTATGTACTCGCCAAAGTCATGAATTCGCGCGATGATTATAAGATGGGCTATTTATGGCATACAAATGAACTTATCTGTTTTGATAAAGTAAATCCTACGCAGTATATTTTTCACGACGATACGGAAACATGCTCGCCGGTTTATACTGAATTCTTCGAAGATTATCGCCAATTTTACGAGGCTTGCGTCAAAGATATCGAACGCGCCAAGCAGACCCGCGAATATACCTTGGATATGGCGAATCATCCGAATTGGTTTGATGCTTCTTACATTTCGTGGTGCTCCTACGATTCATTGAACGTGGAACTCCCCGACGGGCATCTCTATTTCCAGCCGGTCATCAATTGGGGCAAATACCGCAAGGAATTTGACAAGTTAATGATGCCCGTTTCCGTGCGGATGAACCACGCTGTTGCCGATGGCTACTTGATTGCCAAAGTTTTTTCTCTTTTGGAAAAGGAGATGGAAAGCCTGGTCAAAAAGGGCTGCTGAAGATTCTGTCCGCGTTAGAACGGCTTTGTTCAGGATTCGTGAGACTAGGCGTACCGCATTTTTCCTGTCATGCTCAATTTTTTAGACAGCGTATGGAAAAACCGAGATCTTTATGGAAGCTGAGCGTGTTCACGCCCGCGAAGCCGTAACTCATGCTCCAACCATACGCGAAGAGTGCTTCGGGCGCTGTACTTGTCCACCAGTAGCCATAGTATCCCAGGAAGCAAAAGACAGGCCTCCGTAATTGCCTCCCGGAAGGGCGGAAAATCCATAGGCATCCGTACCGCTGTTTTCTACCGACAGGTCGCTATTTGCTTGGAGCTGCATTCCCGCCGTATGAGAATCCATATAACTTTCTAGCGTTGTCCATTCGTCAAGGGACGGCAAAACCCGTATGGCAGACTCCTTGCACGTTGCTGGGGGAGGTGCTGCCCGCCTTGGCATCGCTCACAGTTCAAATTTTCTGCCATCCAGGTCTGCGTGCCGATCACCACCGTGCGGTATTTTTTGCTGTCGCGGCTGTCGACCTGTTTTCCATAGCTGATTGCGGTGTTCCAATAGGGGTCGGACGAACTGGAACTGGAGATGTCTGTACTGGATGAACTTGCGATATGGGCGGAGCTAGAAATATCTGCGCTAGATGAGCTTACCGTGGCGGAGCTCGAGGAAGAGGAGTTCCTTGTGCTGGACGAGCTCGCAATAATGTAGGCGCTGGAACTGGAGATACCTATGCTTGAGGAGCTTGCAATATGAGCGGAGCTAGAAATACCTACGCTAGATGAGCTCGAGATGTGGATGGAACTGGATAGGCCCGTGCTTGATGAGAGTGTGCCTTCTGCACTGCTTGAAACCAGAATCCGGGATGATGAGGAATCCTGTTCGCTTGGGTTGTCCCTGTCGATGAAGCATCGCAGGCGAGAAGAAATAAAACGATTGCAGAACTTAAGAATATGTGTTTTGGCGATATAATAAACTCTTCTGTTGTGGCTGAGGTTTAGGAATGAAATTTAATGACAAGTGAAAACATCTTGTAGATATGAGGATGAATGAATGTTGAAATAGAGGCCCTTGGAATGCGGCAGAAATAGGAAGTAAATCGGTTGGGCTAAAAGGAATAGAAAAAATCACTACTGTCCAAAACAACAGGCTTTCGTAACATAAACGGCTAAATCAGATTAAATTCGCAATATTTTAAATCAAATTCAAAACAACCCACTCCCGGTGTTATGCTGTCCTAAATAATTTTGGATTATTCAGTTCTTCAAAACATCCCAAAACAAGGCAATAACTCTCGATTTCCATAATACATAGGTTATAGGTGCTGAAACAGAATTGTTTTGATGGCGATAAACTTAAATGTATTAGCCTTTTCCAGGATGGTGGAAATTGCGAAGAGACAGATGCTGTCCTAAACAGAGTCTGATCCAAAAATTCTTACTTTGCTTGAAAATAAGCCATCTTACCGTTGATATTTCAAAATTTTATTTGAGTGGCGGATCAAATAAAAAATTTAAGTTAGGCGCAAAAACTTGTGCCTACTCGGTGAATAATACTTTCTTTCCAGAATCTCAAAGCCTTTTTTATGAGAATTCTTTTCTGGCTTGTAGATAGACTCTTTCCTCGCGAAAATATTTCTTGTGAAAGTGTTGCAAAACAGTTAAAAATAAGATAATATTATAGAAATTGTTGGGGAGAACAGATTAAAAATTTTGAAAGGAGAAGAGATCATGGACGCGTATATTGGTCAAATTCAACTTTTTGCTTTCGGCTTTGCTCCGTATGGCTGGATGCAGTGCTCTGGACAGACGTTACAAATTCTGGCTTATCAGGCTTTGTATTCGCTGATCGGCACCAAATTTGGTGGCGATGGCAAGACGACCTTTATGTTGCCGAATCTGACTGGTTGTGAGCCCAATCCGAATTCGTGCTATTACATTGCGACCATGGGCCTCTATCCTAGCCGGGGGTGAGATATGGAATACACGATCGGTTGTATAGTAATGTTTCCCTATTCCTTTGTTCCGATGGACTGGCTGCTTTGCGATGGCCGCACGGTGTCTATCTCCACTTATACGACGCTGTTTTCGGTGATTGGTACGCGCTATGGCGGAGATGGCGTCAGTAATTTTAAACTGCCGGATCTGCGCACCTCAAATCCTAGCGATTACATCAACTACTTCATTGCCTACAATGGCATCTATCCCCAACGGAGCTAAGGAGATTACTATGGCAGATGTCAATCTTGTTTATGGCAAAATTACCACGATATCCGCGAATACCTATGTAACCCCTTATACTCCTGCCTGTGCTGTTGACGGCAATAAAACGCAGTCTTCCAATCGCTGGCTTTCGTATAAGGTTCCCGGTTGGCTGATGGTGGATCTTCAGTATCCATGTGTTATCAGCCGTTGGGCTGCGTACTTTTTGCCCAATGCTTCCACTACGACCACTACTTGGTCTTCGGCTTTGTATGGCATGAGGAATTATTCCCTGCAGACGAGCATGGATACCATGACGTGGACGACTGTGGATTCGGTTGCCAATAATGCAAATAATTATACGGATCGCAGTTTAAGCACCCTTGCTGTAGGGCGTTTTGTGCGTTTCTATGCGTCTACCGGATTGAGCGGGAATACCCAGTCGGCGATCTCTTTGCTGGAGTTCGAGGCTTACGGCCATGCGGTCAGTGCGGCTCTGTCTTCTCTGGTGCTCAGCAGTGGCGCTTTGACTCCGGTCTTCACCTCTTCCACCCTGACCTATTCACAGCAGGTCGATAATGCGACGGATTCCATTACCGTGACTCCTATGGCTGCGGATTCCACTGCGGTCATCACTGTCAATGGTGTGCGGGTTACCAGTGGTCAGACTTCCGGGTCCATTCATCTTGCGGTGGGGAGCAATACCATTAGCGTGGTGGTGACTCCTGTCTATGGCGCTTCCGCGACCTATACGGTTACGGTGAATCGTGCGGACAGCCAGTATCTGACTTCCCTGACTTTGATGTCGGGAACCAACACTTATGGCTTGACTCCGACGTTCTCCAAGACTCTGAGTGCTTATACGGCGACGGTGCCTAACGATGCCACAACGGTAACCGTGACACCGGTTGCGGAAGGCACGACATCAACCATCAAGGTGAACGGCACTACGGTAGCCAGCGGTTCGGCTTCGGCTCCTCTTTCCATGAATGTGGGAGTAAATACGCCGATCACGGTGGAATGCTCGTTGCCTTCGGGAACCAAGCAAACCTATACCATTACGGTGACGAGGGCGGAGAGCAGTTATCTGAGTTCGCTGGCGATTAAGAATGGACCATCGACACTCAAATTGGTTCCGAATTTTGCATCAGCAACACTTGTTTATACAGTAGGTGCCGGATCTGCGAATACTGTCTCTGTTATCCCTGTCGCTCAATCCACGGCGGCTTCGATAACGGTAAACGGCACTGCTATTACGTCGACGGTCAAATCGGTATCTGTAACTCTGGGTGGTGCTTCTACATTGGCCGAAATTAAGGTGACCAATGGAGGAATCACTACGACATATCAGGTGACTATTACAAAACCGTAAACAATACTGCAAGAACACTTGGTCGGTAGCAGCTGAGTGTTCTTGCAGGTTTTTCTAGGAAGTGTGTTATGAAAAAGAACGGATGTGTCGCTAAGTTTATGCATTATTGGCCTATAGCTTGTTTGTTAATTATCCCGACAGTTGCGCAGGCTGTAACTGTTTCTCTTGTCCAGGATGTATCCACAGCAAACTCCACCTACAGAGAGCCGGGGTCTAGCGTTACCACGGGCGATATGGCAAGTTATCTGGATAAGGAAGGTTTTGGAAACATTGTTTCAAACTATGTAGGCAATGTTACTTGGGGTGGGTCGTTTACAGATTGGGTCAATCAAGCGGCCCTGAAATTTACTTTGCCAGCCACAAGTTCCATTCTATCTACGGCTAAATTGCACCTTCCCGTGACAGACATTCAAGGCTCTGCTTGGGTGACAGTTACTTTGACGGATGATAATGCTTGGCAACAAACGAATGTTTCGACAACTTCGACATATCCGTCTTTAGTAAATGCTAAAACGATTCTTTCCACCCAGTCAGTAAGTACTTCTGGCGATGTGGCTCTTTCGCTGGATACAGCAAATCTGAGGTCGAAAATCACCTCTAGTGGAACGACCACCATAACTTTGATTTTGACAGGAAATACGACAACAGATAATTACTTCAACTTTGTTGCGGATGATGATGCGAGTACGGATCAAGCCTATTTGGTTCTGACTTTCCAGCCTCAGGTACAAAGTGTTTCCGTTCCTTCCAGCGGAACGTATAAAGCAGGGGATGCTCTTTATTTTACTGTGACCTTTGATTCGACGGTTGTCGTGACCGGGACGCCGCGGATTCCTGTGATCTTGAATACGGGTGGAACGGTATATGCTTCTTATGTGAGCGGTTCCAATTCTAATAATCTGGCATTCCGTTATACCGTGGCGTCGGGTAATGTCGATGCAGATGGTGTTAGCCTTGGCAGTGCTATTTCATTAAACAGTGGAACCATCAAGAGCAATAATGGCGATGATGCAGAACTGAATTTGTACAGCGTGGCTGCAACAACCAGTGTCCTTGTGGATGGCGTTACCCCGACGATCAGCACTGTTTCTCCTCCGAGCAGCGGCACTTATATCATTGGCCAGAACCTCGACTACATCGTGAATTTCGATGATGCGGTGAACGTGGTTATTTCCAGCGGCACGCCTTACCTGACTCTGGATATTGGTGGCTCTTCAGTACAGGCGCTCTATTCTACGGGTACAGGTACCAGTGCCTTGACCTTCCGTTATACGGTTGTTTCCGGTGATCTGGATGCCAATGGCGTTGCTATAGCGTCTAATATTACCCTGAACAGCGGCACCATTAAGGATGCGGCAGGTAATAATGCGACCGTGACCTTTACAGGAAGCACGGCTACAGGCGTCACCGTCGACGCCGTTGCACCGACGATCAGCAGTGTCACGGGGCCTTCTGCGGGAACCTATGCATTGGGCGACACGCTGTGGTTCACGGCGACATTCAGTGAGGAGGTAACGGTGACCAGTTCTCCTTACATCCCGCTGACGAT
>JALNVO010000134.1 GCA_023231365.1 Fibrobacteraceae bacterium
CGCTTCGGCCGGAGTTCCTCGCGGCCTTGTCGACCGGAGTGACGCCAATGATAGCTTTTTCTCCCCGATCGTCAAGGGGTCCTTCCAAAAAAATTTGCTTTTTTTACTTCCTTTAAGCTTACAACACATGATTTCATTTTATACCTAGACTAATATCTTTAGAAAGAACTTACTATAAACAATCTTTCAACAATTCGAATTGGACTTCAATAAATTTTCCTCTACAATTCGAAGCATCCTGTCACTTTTTTCATCGAAATTCAGTTCAACGCATTCATTTTGATGCCGGAACCAAGTAATTTGCCGTTTTGCATAATGCCTCGTGCCCTGCCTAATTAGTTCCAATACAGAATTTTTATCCGCTTTGCCATTTATATAGTTCAACCATTCCATGTATCCTAGACTCTGCCAAGCCGGAGCGCTCAGGGAAACTTTTTTAGAAAGGGTTTCCACTTCATCGATCCAACCATTCTCAACCATTCTTAGAACGCGAGAATCAATCATTTCATACAAATTTGTACGTTCACGAACTAGCCAAAACACGGGTATTTTGCCAAGCCCATTGCAACGCTCATTACGGATCTCCGAAAATCTTCTCCCTGTTTGCGTACAAACTTCCAAAGCTCTGAGGAGTCTTTGACAATCCCTCGCTTGGATAGAGCCTTCTAAAGAAGGGTCCATTTCAAAAACTTTATTTCTGACAAACTCCAAACCATGTTCTTTCAGTAACGCAGCGCAAGTCGTATGGACGCTTGTAGAAATCTCAGGAATATTTGCAAGTCCCTCCGTCAGCGCTTTCAAATAAAGCCCAGTTCCTCCTACAAGAATGTAATTCTTTTGCAGATCCGAGGATAGGAGATCCCGAACCAATGAAGAAAATTTTCCGACAGAGAACGGCAATTCTGGAGAAAGAAAATCAACGAGATGATGAGGAACTAAAGCGCGGTCTTCTTCGCTTGGTTGTGCCGTACCTATGCAGAAATCCTTATATATCTGCCTTGAATCCAACGAAATGATTTCAGCACCAAGCCGTTCGGCAAGAGCAAGCGAGAACTTTGTTTTTCCGACGCCAGTGGCACCAACTAAAGCACAGAGAATAGGCATTAAATCCTAATGTAGCTATATTTATCCAAGATGAAAAAGAAGATCGTTTTTGCCATTTTGTTTTGTACGGCTATTTTATTTGTAGCCTTAGGAGCATTCCTTTTTAAGACAAATCCTTCCATCCATGATAAGCTGTCGTCTTTTATTGGGAAAGAGGAACAGCAATTTGTCATCCCCGACACGATACCCTATATGGAAAAGCTCCTTAAAGAAATACCCGTTCTAAAAGTCATGCCCAAGAAAAAAAGGGACACGCGCGAAATATGGAAAGTCGGCAAAGGCGTATCTTATTCGAATTATCTTCTAAAAGCCCAGAAACATCTTATTAAATATGGCGGAAAAGTTCTATCAATGGAAGAAATCGAATCGGGAATCGGCAAAAAAGTAGCAGACTTTGATTTTATTGCACCTTTTGGAGACACTTTTCATGTAGAGCTTCAAACCGCCGACATTTTCCAAGACAACACATCTCGCCTTGCAGTCGCTTTTTATGCGGATTCTCATTTAAAAGACTACATTCAAAGCTTAAACTCCTTGACATATCCCTATACTCTTTTCATCACCCCAATTGAAAAAACAGCGGAATTGTCAGCCTCTTTGCGGCTACTGAAAAATTATGAAACGGCTATTTGGCTTCCCATGGAGGCAAACGGGCTCCAACCAGCAGCTCTTGCTAAAGCCACGATCTACATTCACCAGTCAGAAAAAGAAATCCAAGATATCGTAGATCAAGCGCTGACGGAGCTTCCGAAGGCAACCGGAGTTGTAACAAGAATGGGTAGCCGGGCCGTAGAACAACAAGCACTTCTCAAAGCAATCTTATCGCCTCTTTCTCAAAAGGGGCTCTGGTTCTTGGACCTCACGCAGAACCGCTATTCCAAATCAATGGACGTATGTAATGAATTTAAGATGAAATGCAGGAAAGATGCCCCCTACAAGCCCGAAAAGGCTACGGCAGACCAATATGTGTCGAGTTCTCTTTTATTCGCTACCCGGACAGGTAAAGCAATCATCATCCTTCCATTATCCAGCAAATCATTCTCTGCGATAGACAGTCTTGCAGAAAAGGCTGCCTTAAAAGGAACGGAAATAGTTAATTTATCAAGCATCTTCCAAAAAGAAGAATAGGAGAAGTAATGGCAATAAAATTAGGAGTCAACATTGATCATATTGCAACCATCCGCGAAGCGCGCAAAATTCGCGAACCGGATCCGGTCGCTGCAGCCATTCTTGCTGAAATCGCCGGCTGTCACGGAATTACGGCACACCTCAGGGAAGACCGACGTCACATTCAAGAGCGGGATGTCCGGCTTCTCCGCGGCGTCGTTACAACACATCTCAATATGGAAATGGCTCCGACACCCGAAATGGTACAACTCGCCATAGACATCCAACCCGATATGGTAACTCTTGTACCCGAGAACCGGGAAGAAGTAACGACAGAAGGCGGACTAAACGTTGCGGCAAGAATTGACGACCTCTCAAAATCCATTGCATCTTTCAAAAACAATGACATCGCCGTAAGCGTGTTCATCGACCCAGATACGGACCAAGTGAAAGCAGCAAAGAAAGCCGGTGCGGACTTTGCCGAATTTCATACGGGGCGTTTCGCAAATGCGTTTGATATGGGGGCCTCTGCAGATGTGGAACGCGAGTTTGCTGCACTTCAAGATATGACCGTCCTCGCCCGTAAATATGGGCTTAGAGTCAATGCTGGCCACGGGCTTAACTACAGAAATGTCGGCTATATCGCAAGTATTGAAGGTATAGAAGAACTGAACATCGGGCACAGTATCATCGGACGAGCAGCCTTAGTCGGAATCGACCGTGCCGTAAAAGAAATGCTCGACGCAATCCGCCGGGCAGAACATTAACCCGATCTCTAAAACAAAAAAGTCCGCAATATGCGGGCTTTTTTTTGTTCAAAAAAGGAACTAGATTTCAGACTTGAGAAGCGGCAAGAGCGGCCTTGAATTCTTCGACAGTCGCAATGTACTCTTCCGTCTTATCTACCTTAGCATCAAGATAATCCAAGATAACCTTCAAATGCGGTTCCGCAAAAACAACCTTGAGCTGCCGTGTGGCACGACCCTTATATCCCCATTCCTTAAGTTGTTCATCCGTAAGGATGTAGGAATCTTCCAGCGAAACAAAACGCATGGGGCCATAGACGGCCATATTTTTTTCAAGTTGCATACATTCGGGTTCTACGGCGCCGGGAGTCTCCATATATTTTTGGATATGGCGGGTACGCACATCTTTAGTCTTATCAATGCGCATATACCCCATAATGACATATTTGTTCTTCAAATCAGAGGCGCTAGCCCCCTCATAACGAGTTCCAAAAAGAATGTAGCGGCTCTTATTTTTTACAATCATATTGACCGCTTTCGCATTACAACAAGTTATAAAGCCGTAAGTAGAGGTCTCATAATTGGGTTCGGAAAAAAATCCTTTCTCATTTTCATTTAATTGGTCGCGGACCGGGACTATGGACTGACGGCTGGTTTCGACGTAAAGCAAGGCTCCGGCGACAACGCCGCGATAATCTTGCCAACCATCTAAATTTATTTGAATTTTTGGCATTTTTTTTCGTCCTTTCAGTCAAAGTTTAATAAAAAAAGTTTCAAAAATGAAGCTTTTTATTTAAATAAAAAAATAGCAAGCGGACCTTTTGAGGGTTCGTTCACAAATCGCAAGATATAAAATTAGAAGTTAAAAAGTCAAATTTTTTGCTGAAATTCCATTTTCGCCAAAAAAAGAGGCCCCTTTTGTAAAAAATTCCGGCGTGTCCGTAGTCAAAAATTCAACCTTTCCATTCCGGATCAGCCGGGTTTCAATTTCTGGATGACGCAGAAGGTAATCCGACGTCTTACGAGCTACGATTTCACCTTGAGAAATGATGTGGATTTTTTCCGGAATCACACTTTTTATCAAAGGCAATAGCAGCGGATAATGCGTGCAAGCCAAAAGAACTGCGTCAATTTCTGAATCCTTGTTTAAAAGGCTTTCTATATCCCGTTTTACAAAATAGCGGGCTCCTTCGCCATCCAATTCCCCATTTTCCACAAGAGTCGCCCACAAGGGACAAGCCTGTTGGGTAACCTTTAGCTGAGGGAAAAAATGGGCGATTTCAATAAGATAGCTGCCAGATTCCACCGTCCCTTCCGTTCCCAAAATGCCAAGATGACCGGATTGAGAAAAAAGACCAGCCTCTTCTGCCGTTGGGCGAATAATTCCAAGTACCCTATTTTGGGGCGCAATCCGGGGAAGATCATTTTGCTGAATGGACCGGAGAGCCCTTGCAGAAGCCGTATTACAAGCCAAAATAACTAAAGGGCAACCGCGGGCAAAAAGAGCTGACACGGCTTCAAGCGTATACTTGTAGATCGTTTCAAAAGTCCTTGGACCATAAGGAGCGCGAGCGTTATCTCCTAAATAGAGAAAATCATATTCCGGAAGCAGCTTGCGAAGTTCCCTGAGAATGGTAAGGCCGCCGAAGCCCGAATCAAATATGCCTATCACTCACTGCCCCTGTCTCATCTGGTTCTGCGCTTTGCGAATGGAGTCCTGGGCGAATTCCCCTGGAAGAAGCTCTCCTGGAGACGAACGTTTGTCATCGTTGTTGCGGAAATGAGCCTTGGAAGGGGCTTTCGCTTTTGCTGTTTCTTTTTGCACTTCAGCTAAATATTTTTCCCAATCCTGTATGGATTCGTCTAGCTCTCCGCGGCTTTGAAGCATGAGAGTGCGAAGCTGTTCCAATTCTCGCATCTGATCCCGCTTCATTACCCAGAGTTCATCTTCTTCCGGCATGCGTTCCAAATTGAAGAGAATGTTCAAGTACTTGTCTTCTGCTTCCATATAGGCTTTATAAGTTTCCTTGTACATCATGTCGCGGTCTTCGACCATAGTCTGCTGCGCGGATTTAGTCCCTCCGCAAGAGGAAAGAAAAACCACAGAACTAAAGCCTGCGACAAGCACAAGGAAAAATTTCATTTTCCCACCGTATATAAGCGTTCCAAGGTTTGCTGGCTCGTAAACGAAGCGGTATCACCAGTCGTGGGATTAACCATCATATGCGTCCCAACCTTGACTTCGCGTTCCTGGCAAGGAATCCCGGTCGCGGGATCTAAAGTAACCCAATAGGCCGTATTGTATTCGCCTTTGAGACCCGTATGGTATGCTTGGAATTTTTCCGTACCTATCTTGCTATTGACATGCTGTTCCCAGATGTAATAAGGAAAGCTCTCCATTTCGTGGAGGTACACAGTATAACCCAGACATTCGCGGGAATCTAAGTTGTGAAATCCATCCGTAACAACGGAGTCTATCTTGATCAAGGCAAAACGGAGACGTCCACGGTCCTTGAGAAGTTGTGTAATATTACCCTTGCTCGGAACTTTGCCAACGAGAAGGTGATCCATTTCATAGCGGTGTTTTTCACCGCGTTCGAGATGCTTCACATAATCCGGGTTTTTAAGTTGCGCCCGCCAGCGTTCCGGCATAGGAATCCGGTACAAGAGGGAATCATAGCCTTCTGTAAAACCTTTTGTTTGTAGAGCCTTTTCTGCAACACCCTTCGTAATAACTTCGGGTAAACGCCACTGAAGCTCAGAAGGCAAAGAATTCTTCAGATAGCCACGCGACTTGTCAATTTCAAAAGTACGCCGGATAACATTCGTATCTCCCTGCGTGGAATAGTCAAGGTGGACATAAGTTGCAATAATTGTTCCAACCCGCTCATCGCCTTTAAGGTCGATGGTCGAATAGGTGCTTTCCAAATAAAGTTCTACTGGAACCGATTTTGAAAGCTTATAATTAATTTCTACATCCGAAGAACAGGCTGCAAAAAGCAGGGAAACAGAAGTCAAAAGAATTTCAAGTTTCATTTATTCTCATCAATTTGTTCGCTATTGAGAACGAGCCTTACTTCCTTTTGCGCAAGGAGAGTGCCGCCCGTCGTGAAGCGGATTGTAAATGTACCTGGAGCTTTGCTATGGAGCATTTCGCCCGCCGTCATGAAACCTCCGTGATAAGAAACGCCCTGTACCGTATAAGAGCCCTCCTTATCCGTAACTTTGCTCTTGCGGGAAGCAAGAACATTTCCAGAGGCATCGGAAATGGCCCATTCCAATTCTCCAAAATCAAACGGTTTGCCATACCGGAATTGAGCTATAAACGGGTCCGAAATATGGAATACACTGCCCGTATCGACAACCACGGCCTGGCTCTTAATCCAATCTCGGCCGCAGACAACGTTCGGCTTCTCTTCGGGGCCGCAGCCCAGAAAAATCAAACTTGATGCTAAAGCACAAAGCAGGTTCCATTTATTCATATATCCCTCCTAATTCTAGAACCAGAAGCGGAGTCCTATGCGAAGATAGACGTCCGGCAATCTCCAATCCGTATCATTCTTATCGGCATCATCATACCACATACAATGAAATTCTCCGACCGGATTAAGCTCAAGATAAAGTTCCAAGGGAATTGGTTGCGGAAATTCCCATTCCCAGCCGCCGACTACACCTAAGCGAAAAGCAAGACCGTCTTCATCATTGTAACCCCACCAGCCGATACCGCCTGCAGGTCCCCAATAAAGCCCCATACGACCTGCGTCAGAAGGAATCGGAATAATATAATGATTCCAATAATAACCCACGTATGCGCCAATAGCATTGTCGTTCTTGCTCAAATAAAAATGGAGATAGATATCAAGCGTTACCATCGGATCAAGACGCATTTCATAATCCAAGCCGAAATGTTCGCCCGGATTGCCACCTTGAGCCCAACCACCAACAGCATTAACCTTATCTTCAGTGCCCGTAGCAAAAGTCATACCTGAAACAGTTAAAAGAACTAATAAGAATTTTTTTAACATATAACCTCATTATAGTACTAAAAGTACAAAAAAAGCACCAAAACACAATGTAAAAATCTTATGCAGTTTGACTTAGGGACTGACTACTGGTCACCTCTATTCATTTTTATGACAAAAAGTTGACTTTCACCTAGGAACATCAAGCTCCATAGAGCTGACTTTCAAGTACCCTTCCCTATAGATAAAGGAATAAGGTAACACCATCAAGAATTGCGGGTAATAACATCACTGTAGCGAATAAAAAAACTGCTACAAAGCCGGAAGAAAACCAAAGCAAGTTTTGCCGCTAAGATCGGCTTTTGACAGTATCCGCTCAAAAAAAGGCGAAGAGCGTTCAACCGGGAACAAAACGTTTCATCCTCGACATTTCGGCTATACTCAAGCAAACTCGAGTGAGATAATCGTACTTCTCCCATTCTTCTCGTAACTTCATCTGTGAGGGATCACTCCTACTCCTTTCGCACATTCATCTATGAAGGATCTGAGTCTCTCCCTGAAGGGATCGTTTGGTACTAAGTGCTAAAGCACTAAGTAGTCTCGTTAAGTGCTGAA
>JALNVO010000135.1 GCA_023231365.1 Fibrobacteraceae bacterium
GGCATTTGCAATGAAGGAATCTGGAATGATGGAAACCTCGATTGCAAGGTCGAGGTGAATAATTTTAAGGGTAAAGCTCTCGGCTTTCTTTACTCTATTGTTTTCTTGGTTGCTTCGCCGGACCGCGATACGGCGCTCAAGGTGAATCTTCCTTTGTATGTGCTGAGCTTGATAGCTTTCTTCCTTGCCCTTTCCATCTGGTTCAAAAATGATTGGTTGGCTTTGGCGGCAACTGCGTTCTTGGGCGGTATGCCCATTTATTTGCTGCAGGCGCGCTCTGCTTCTACGGAAGTCCTGTATATAGCTCTCCTCGCTTTGATTATGGCTTGGTATGCCTTGGTCCCTCCGAAAGATGTAAACTGGAAACATTTCTGGATTACAGTTCCTTTACTCGGACTTTTCGCTCAAACGCGGCAGGAAACCATTTTTGCCTTTATTCCGTTTGCCTTGTATTATTACCGCTATTTTTTGGAAAAAGTCTATCGGTTGCCGTTATTTTCTTTGGCCGTAATTTTTGTCAGCTGGCCGTCTGTGAATACGATGGCTGCATATCGGGGTTATGATTTCCAGGGTGGATCTCACGCTGCGCATTCTCTCGATAACTTGATATTCAATTTCAAATCCAATTTGAGTGTGATGCTCAATATGGAAGAGGATCCGTCTTTTGGCGGTATTTTGAAAAATCCGTTCTATACGTCTTTTACCATTATTCTTCTTGCTGCGACTGCTTGGCTGCTTTTCCGCTTGATCACCAACCGCAAATATGTGCGTGGTTTTATTCTGGGGATTCTTTTCTGTATTCAGATATTTGTAATCCTTTTAAATGTTTCGGGTACTTTTGATATAGATATCAATCAGCGCTATGTGCTTGTGGCTCTTCCTTTGTTTGCAATTATTATGGCGCTTGGAATCAAGGATTTCTTGCAAACTTATTTTGTAACGGAAAAACGCGCAGCTTTGATTACGGTGGTTCTTGCAGCACTCCTTTCTGTAGGGCTTGCTGTCTATCATGAGGCTAGTTTTGCTTCCAATATGCTCTACTATAGGAATAAGCTTCTTGGTGAAGAGCATTACCTCAATACTTATCTAAAACAATTTCCGAAAAATTCCATATTTATCTATTCGCGTCCGTGGCAGATGCTAGCTTCCGGGCATTCCAGTTTCAGCGAGCGCACCTTTATGGGCTGGACGACAGACGATTTTGCGAAATGGTTCAATGTGAGTGGTGGCAATATCTATCTCGTGCGCGGGCAAGACGGCTATGGCAACGTGGACCGTAATTCCCGCGTAGTTGGCTTTAAGACGACGGATCAGATTCAGTCCATCCTCGATGGTTACCGCGTTGAAAAGATCCTTGTTGAAAATAGGCTCTTCGGCTATCCGCTAACAGTTCATAAGATTCTTTCTAAACGAGGTGTGTCTCTTTATGCGCAAGGGCTCTCTGTGGGAAACTTGGAAAAAAATCAATTTGTGCTAAAAAAGAATTTCCCGGAATCGGTTGCTTATGATGTGTTTTTAGGTGATTCCTTGCTCGCGCATCAATCATTCGATGCGAAATTGGATACATTCCCTATTGAAACTAGTTTGCCGGGGCTTTCACGGTTTCAGTTTGCTTTTTATGTTCCAGACGATACCGTACGCGTTGTCCGGGATGTATTTACAGAAAATTCCACAGTTCTTCTTTTGTCTGCATATCCTATGGCTTCTGCATCCCAGGGCTGGGGAGATCCACAGATAAATGAAAGCGTGGAACATCACACTCTTCAAGTCGGTGGTGAAGCGTATCGCTTTGGCATAGGCTCTCACGCGCCATCGGTAATAACCTTTGATTTGAATGCTTCTTATGTGATGCTTAATGCTGTTGTCGGGTTGGATGAAGAAAGCGCCTGTGGTGATGGCGCTGATTTTTCAGTGAAGGCCGATGGCAAGGAAGTGTGGCATTCCAAATGGCTCTATTCTGGAGATGCGGAAAAAGTGTCCGTAAAAATTTCTGGAGCTCGCCGATTGGAATTGTTGGCCGGTGAAGGCGGAAATAAGGACTGTGATCACGCGGACTGGGCTGATATCTGGTTGTCGGGCGGCGCTAAATGAGAGTTCTCGTAGCTCCTCTGGATTGGGGGCTTGGGCATGCGACTCGTTCTATTCCCGTTATACGCGCTTTTTTAAATCGCGGGTATGCAGTGGACTTGGCTGTTTCCGGCAGACAGGCTGCCTTGTTCCGCGGGGAATTTCCACAACTTACGCAGATTGAAATTCCGGGTTATTCTATTCGCTATCCCGAACGCGGTTTCGAAATGCCTTTTTGGCTTTTGAAAAATTATGGGCGAATTGCGAATGTCATTAGCGAAGAGCATGACATCGCGGAAAAGCTTGTCGCGGACCGCGGTTATGATGTCCTTTTCTCCGATAACCGCTTTGGCTTTTATTCCAAAAAGGCAAAGAGTGTTTATATGACGCATCAGGCCCGGATTGCCTTTCCTCGGCCTTTCAGTTTGGTTGAAAATATTGGCATCGCTTGGCATAGGAGCCAGATGAAGCATTTTGACCGGGTTTGGATTCCCGATTTCCCAGAGTACCCAGGAATGGCGGGAAAGCTTTCGCATTTGGACCGCAATTCTGATTTTGACTATGTCGGGCTTCTTTCCCGATTTGAATTGACGGAACCCGGATCTTTAGATTCTAAAAAGTATGAATTTATGGCGATCCTTTCAGGACCGGAACCGATGCGGACTTCTTTTGAAAAGAAAGTTCTTGTTGCTTTATCTAAAATTTCGGGAGAACACATAGTCCTTTTGGGACGCCCGGGATCTATGGATTTGCCTCAAGCTCCGCAGAACGTGAAGCTTTTTAACCATTTGGAATCGAAGGATTTTGCAGAAGTGGCAAAAAAATCGCGGGTGATCATTTCTCGCCCGGGTTATAGTACCGTGATGGATATGGCTGCCTTGGGCGTTTCCTCTGTTTTTGTGCCGACTCCGGGACAGACGGAACAGGAATATTTAGGTAAGGCTTTGTTCCGCATAAATGAAGCGGGACTCATTTTGCAGAAAGATTTGGACAGCGATTCTCTAAGTAAAATGGCAAAAGAAATTCGCCGTATTCATTTGCCAGAGAGTGCTGAAAATTTACTTTCTCTTGCTATGGATAAACTAACATAAAGGAAATTTCCATTGAAAAAGTTTGTCGTTGCTTTTCCGTTAGAATGCTCTGCTCAACA
Organism: Fibrobacteraceae bacterium; assembly: GCA_023231365.1. Classification (GTDB taxonomy): domain Bacteria; phylum Fibrobacterota; class Fibrobacteria; order Fibrobacterales; family Fibrobacteraceae; genus Hallerella. The sequence goes on from JALNVO010000135.1 coordinate 3,218, forward strand.
GGCTCCTCTTTTCATAGAGGAAAAATTAAAAGTCAAAGTTTCCTTGTCATCCAAAAATTCTGTGATTGTGCCTGGCTGTCCTATATTTTTTACGCCAGTTATCCAGGGGCCGTTTGCAGGAATGGATTCTCTTTTTGCGGAACATTCTCCGCTATCTCCGGTTGAAGCAAAGGCTATCTCCAATCACGGCTCTATTTTCTTTTTACAGTTTTTAGCAAAGATTCCAGAAGAATTTGAAGCCTTTCTAGATGTGGCGAAAACCATTGTTGAATCGGGAGCTCTCGGCGTCTATGTAGAGTCTTCCGGTTGCGCATGGAGCGCAAAAACTTTTTTGGAGCTTATCGCAGGCGATGTGCCGATGGAAGCTTTTCTCAATTTTGTGGAAACCAAGGATTCTCTGTTTACATTAGGTCTAGAGCCGTTTGGTGTGCCGGATCTTTGCGTCTTGCTTGCTTCTGCAGATAAGGATGCTCTCCGCGACCTCCTCACTGCTGCTGCGGATTCTATTTATTCAGAAGGGATCGATTTTGCCTCTGGAGCAAAATGGATGGATGATAATGGGAAAACCTTTGAATTCCGCAAAGAATCAAAAATGCCCTATGCCAAGGGCTCTCCGGAGCTCAATTCTTTGGGCTATGTGCACTTGATTAGCCGGAGTTAAAGCGTCTGCAGTCATCTGCCCGCGGAATCTGCTGAAATTGATTTAGAGCCCAAGAGAGATAATAATTCCGATTCTTCAAGTATCGATGTCGATAGTTCTGCTATATACCAACAGCAAAGTAGCAGGTATGCCGTTTGCTGTGTAAAGGATTAAGTTATTATAAATTATTCAAAGGAAGTGTACTTGCGAGCAGCTTGGCTACAGTTTCTTTGTTTGCCTTGCTCAGCCAGTCTTGGTTCATTTCCACTTCAAAGCCGATGTAGTTTTTAGAATAGCGTTTGCGGAGGGCTGTTGCATGGCCGTCTGTTTTTCCCAAATAGGGATAATTGAATCGCACGCGAATTTGAGGGTCGGCTTTGTTTATTCGCTGCTTCCATTCCTTGGCAAATTTTACTTCGCTTGTCCGCGCGGGATCATAGAGAATTCCCAAGTCCGCATTTCGCACGGCTCCGTTTAGTTTGTTTGTAAAACTGTGAATGGAAAGATGCACGGCGGTGGCATTGTTACTTGTCTTAAATGTAGAATCCAGTTCTTGGAGCATTGCCTCGCGGTATTTAGAAAAATACACTTCAAGTTCGCTTTTCTCGGCTTCTGTCGCATTTTCCGTAAATTTAGAATAGCGCGAATGCCGGTTGCTGTTGCGGTTCAGGTCGATGGAGAGCCGTGTCAAAGAACCTTTCTGGACAAAAGCGGGGGAGAGTTCTTTCTCGAGAAATGCAAGAACGTCTGCGGCTCCGATATCGAAACCGTGGTGCGTTTGGAGCAGTTCTCTAGCCTTTTTGCTTGAAAAATATTTCTTGAGCATTGCGGGCACGGCGTTCGACGCGTGTTCGCAGGAGAGAAATACCTGAAAAGGCTTTTTAGAGGTAGAGCTCATTTTGTGCGAGACACTTGGCGAGTTTGCCGTATTCGCGGACAAGGCTTTCGTGGCTGGGCGTGTTGCCTAGTTGGCGCACAAGAGCACTGGAAAGCGTTCCGCGATCTAGCATTTTTTCTAGAAGCGTTGCAGAGGTCTTTGTCATTTGCGGGCGGACTCTGCTGAAGAGGTACTGTAAAAGATCCTTTGCCGAAGCGGAATTTTTAGCATAGCCAAAGGCGGCGAGATACTTTTTGGAAGAAATTTCTGCGTTTTCTGCGTCCTTGACGGTTGCGAAAAGAATTTTTTTCAGTTCATCTGTTGTAAATGATTTTTGCTCGGCAAGTGTTGCTCCGCATTTCGTTGTGAGGAAGCGAAGCAAGGCTATTTCGAATTCAGCGATGGCGATATCTGCTGCAGGGCATTCCTGAATGTCAACTAAGCGGATCTCAATTGCTCCGCGGTCAAATCGGGCTATGGCTCCACGGCTGTTGAGAAAAAAGTGGTTGAGCAATTTTTTTGTATCGTATGGAGCAATATCTTTTTCAATGCGGTCAAATATTACTTTGTTATAATCCGATTCGGTAAAGACTGGCTCGGGAATGATGTCGCCGGCGATGCTTGAAATTTTTTCTTGATTGTGCCGATATGTTTCGATCCGTGCGTCCTTATAACCCGTATATTTGGAGTCGAGATAAGGACTGGATGCGGCAAGGGCTGGAATAAGCGGCAAAAGCAAACGAACCGCTGCATGAAGGATTCCGAATTCTTCATCTCCATTGAAGGACAGATTCAAATGCGTGGATTGCAAGTTGGCCCAGCCGTGCCCGCGGCAATTGAAAATACGATTATATGTTTCGTAAATTTCATTGTATTCGTAGGGCCATAGTTTTGTTTCCGTAAGTGGATCCATAAATGGATGGGCTGCAGAGGGGAGCAGTTCGGCTTCAATTTTAGCGAGCTTTTCGTTGGCAGATTCAATTTCTTGGTGAAATAAATCGCTCCAGCCATCGAAAGACTCGGCGGGTTCTGCACATTTGATTTCTAGCACATGGGAGACTAATTCATTGGACAGCCCGACTGGCCCGTGTTCTATTTCGGATAGGTTTTCACCATTTTCATCTTTGCCAAGGACGATGTCTACTCGAGGTACGACATTACGGGTGGCTTTGGACACGATCATATATTCGAGTTCAATGCCGAAGCGTTCAAAGAGGTGCCAACTGGGTTTCTTTTCTGTCATAAATAGTAGTCAATTCCATGTTGGTGTTGAATTCTCTGTTGGGCTGCGTTCAAGCGGTCTTCGATTCGGCGGCGCAGAGAATGCATAATGTTCAAGTAGAGCTTTTCACCTCCGATTTGATCTTCAACATTGTCGTCAATGCTTGGATTGTCGTTGACTTCAATCACCATAGGCTTTCCGTTGACTTCCTTGAGATCTACACCGTAGAGCCCGTTGCCAATCATAGAAGAAATGCGGAGAGCCGCTTTTATGATTCCGTGTGGAACTTGTTCCAAGGGCAAGCAATCGTAAAGGCCACAGATGTCGTCCTTGTCTTTGGAGTTCCAGTTGTAGATTTGCCAATGGTCTTTTGCCATATAGTATTTGCAGGCATAAAACGGTTTTCCATCGAGAATGCCGATTCGCCAGTCAAATTTGGTCGGTATGAATTCTTGGGCAATGATAAGATCGCTCTTTTCTAGCATCTTGTCAAGTTCATTTTGAAGTTCTTCGCTATTTTGTACTTTAACGACGCCTAATGAAAAACTTGAATCCGGAGCCTTGAGAATCATCGGAAACCCAATTTCGCGGGCAAGAGTATGCCTGTTTTCGGAATGGGCGATGATTGTGTGCGGTGCCGGGATCTTGCCGACATTCATAAGTTCTTGTAAGTAAACTTTGTTCGAACAGCGGAGAATACTGTCCGGATCATCGATGACGGCAATGCCTTCAGATTGAGCGCGGCGGGCGAATGCGTATGTATGGTGGTTTACGTTGGTCGTCTCGCGGATGAACAGAGCGTCGAATTCGCCGACGCGGTGATAATCCTTCTTAGTGATGAGTTCTACGCGGAATCCTGTTTTTTCTGCTGCATTGATGAATTTTTGGATTGCCTTAGGATTACTCGGCGGTTCTTTTTCATCTGGATTGATGAGAATCGCTAAATCGTAGAGATACTCTTCCGAGTGGGCAGAAACGAAGCGGTTCTTGTCGAAGTAATCTCGGGCAAATTTGTCCACCATATCCAAGTGGGCATCGGGGATTTCATTCACGCATATTGGACGTATGCTCTGGATGAACCACTTCTGCTTGAAAACGAAATGTGCGCGGAGAAGAGGTGCTTGGAATAGACGGTAGAGTTCCTGGGATAGTTCCAGATATTGTGGGCTTACGTTTTGTCCAAAGTAAATGGACAATTCAAAATCAGTTCCCGTCAACTTTTTGAAACTCTTCTGGATGAGGTCATCGATTTCATCTGAAATGATTTTGACCACTGCCGGAGCTTTGAAGTCGCGGATGCTCTTGACATTTGGAATGACCTTATGTCCGCGGGCCTCGGCGAGGAGAGATACGTAATAGCCTTTGCTCTGATAGCTGTAGTCTTTGCAGAGGTTAAAGACGCGGATGCTCCGCATTGTGGTGTAATCTGTCTTGGTGAGGTAGTCTTTGGCGGAAACTACGTCTACTTCAGGTACGTGGAATTTCCAATCTTTGGGGTTGTTTACAACGATTATTTTTTTCATTGTTTCTTAGGTTGTACGGCGAGCATTAAGCTGTCGTAGGTGACGATTCCTA
>JALNVO010000136.1 GCA_023231365.1 Fibrobacteraceae bacterium
CAATGCGAACGAACTTGTGCCCCAATATGCGAAGAAAGAGGAAAAAGCCGGCGAGGCCATGCCTGAAAATCTGGATCAGCAGGTTCCTTCCAATCCTTCGCAAATTGAACTTTCGATGGGGACGCCGTGAGTTGTACTCCGTTGATGCTCCAATATTACGAGATTAAGGCCCAGAATCCCGATTGCATTCTTTTCTTCAGAATGGGCGATTTCTTTGAACTTTTTGAGAAAGATGCTGAAATTGCATCTAAAATTCTAGGACTGACGCTTACCAGCCGCAATAATGGCGCTTCGGGCGAGACGCCGCTTTGCGGATTTCCGCACCATGCGTCCGATAGGTATTTTCCGAAGATGGTCGCCGCGGGCTACAAGGTGGCCGTGTGCGAACAGGTTGAAGATCCGAAGCTCGCCAAGGGTATTGTAAAGCGCGCTGTCGTTGAAGTGATTAGTGCGGGCACCGCGATGAGCGAGAACAATCTGGATGCGAAAGAGGCAAGCTACCTCTGCGCGGTTCTCCCTTTGAAAAACGCTATTGCGTTTGCTTTTGCCGATGTGACTACCGGCTATTTTGCCGTTTCCAAGGCCGGGCTTCAGAATTTTGAAAGCGAAGTTGCGCGCCGTATGCCCAAGGAAATTCTCGTGCCTCAGGGTGTGGAGCTTCCTAAGAGCATTATGGATTTTGCCCGCGGTGAAAATGTTCTTGTGACCGAGGTGTCGCCGGACGTGTACGATCTGAAAAACGCGGCGGAAGTGCTCCTCTCTCATTTCAAGTCGAGCACGCTCGAATCTTTAGGGCTTGATGAACAGACGGACAAGACCCGCGTTGCCGGCGCGATTCTCTGGTATTTGATAGACCAGAAAAAGTCGGAGCTTTCACATATTACGCGGCTTGAACTGCTGGATTTGGGCGATTATATGGTGCTCGATCCTTCGACGCTCCGCAATTTGGAACTTGTGCGCCCGCTCAATGCCGACGATCCTCAAAGTACGCTTGTTTCCGTTTTGGATTATACGGTCACGGCGATGGGCGGGAGGCGCCTCCGCGAGTGGATTTCGCACCCGCTCATTTCTGTCAAGCGCATTGAAGAGCGTTCTTCGGCGATTGCCGAGCTCGTTTCAAATCCGATCGTCCTCGATGAACTCAAGGACTCGCTCCGCGAAATTCTCGACATGGAACGCTTGATGGGCCGCGTCGGTAGCGGGCGTGCCAATTCCCGCGATCTTTCGGGTATGGGCCGCTCTCTCACTAAAGCTGTGAAAGTCGCCGAGGCGCTGTCTTCCCTCAAGTCTCCGTTGTTCCACGATCTTCTGGAATCGCTCCTTTCTGCAGAAGGCAAGGGCGAATCCATTTCCAAGATGCTCAGGGACGACCTTCCGATGACAGTGCGCGAAGGCGGGATGATCCGCGAAGGCGCAGATGCAGATCTCGACCGCATGAATGCGGAAATCAAGGATCGCCGCGAATGGATTGCTTCCCTTGAAGCCCGAGAACGTGAGCGCTTGGGCATTAATTCGCTCAAGGTGAGCTATAATAAGGTTTTTGGTTATTACATCGAAGTTTCTAAAATTCACCTGGAGAAAATTCCTCCAGAGTATATCCGCAAGCAGACGACGGTAAATGCGGAACGCTACATTACTCCTGAAATGAAGGAATGCGAAAATATCATTTCGAGCGCGGAAGGCCGTATCCACGATCAGGAATATCGCATTTTCTGCACACTCCGCGATACGGTTGATTCTTGGCGTTCAGACCTCCAGGGGATTGCCGAATCTGTAGCCGAAGTGGATGTCTTTTATAGCTTGGCTGTAGCTGCGCGCAAGCGGAATTATTCGCAGGCGAAAGTTTTCGATGGCACGGGCATTGAAATCCGTGGAGGTTTCCATCCGGTAATTGTCGCCGCAAATCCGGACAAACCTTTTGTGCCGAATGACGTTACTCTTTCTCCGTCCGCACATCGCCTAATGCTTATTACCGGCCCGAATATGGCTGGTAAATCAACGTATTTGCGGCAGACGGGTTTAATTGTACTCATGGCCCAAATTGGTTCATTTGTGCCGGCGGATTCGGCGACAATCGGCGTCGTAGACCGTATTTTTACCCGCGTCGGGGCGAGCGACAGGCTTTCTCGCGGGCTTTCCACGTTTATGGTGGAAATGATTGAAACTGCGAATATCCTTCGCAATGCAACAGCCAAGAGTTTGGTGCTGTTGGATGAGATTGGTCGCGGAACGAGTACGTTCGACGGTCTTTCCATCGCTTGGGCTATTTTTGAGACGCTCCACAATGATGAGAAGCGTGCAGCAATTACTTTGTTCGCAACGCATTACCACGAACTCACGACTCTTGCGGATACGTTGGAACACGCCGGGAATTACCAAGTTTCCGTAAAGGAGAATGGCGACAAGCTCGAGTTCCTACACAAAATTCTGCCCGGAGCTTGCGATTCGAGTTATGGCATTCATGTGGCAGAGATGGCCGGACTTCCTTCCGAAGTGGTGCGCCGTGCCCGCAGAATTCTTTTGCGCCTTGAAAAGCAGCAGATTGATCCAAGCGATTCCAAGGTCAAGGAAGAGATAAAGTCCCGTCCGCAGACGGATATTTTTGCTCCTCCCGATGAAAATACCCAACTTTTATTAGAAGAAATCCGTTGTTTAAAACCGGAGGAAATGACTCCGCTTCAAGCTTTGCAAGTTTTGACGGATTTGAAAAATCACTATGGCAAATAATATGGACGAGATCGACTATACCGCACTCGAAGAGTTCATATATGCACACCGTATGACCGATGAATATACGGTACATGGGATTGACCATTGGCATCAAGTGGAATTCAACGGACTTTTGCTTGCTAAGAAAACAAACGCAGATGAAACCGTGATTCGCCTTTTTTCGCTTTTGCACGATTCTTGCCGTATGGATGACGGCTATGACAAGGAACACGGAGCCCGCGGTGCCGAACTTGCCAAAAAACTTCGCGGTGATTTGTTTAATTTGGACGATGCCCGCTTTGAAAAGCTGATTCACGCCTGTGCCAACCATACGATAGAGCCTTTTACGGAAGATGCGACGATAGATTCCTGTTATGATGCGGACCGGTTGGATTTAGGCCGGGTTGGAATGACTCCTAGTCCTGCAAAGATGGCGACTGTATTTGGCAAAAAAATTGCCAAGATGATGGCGGATGAACCTGTCTTTAACCATCGCAAATGGATTAAAATTTTCGCAGAACGCTTCTAAGTACAAGCTAACTTTATTATCTTTTTGAATTCAAACGGATTCCGTGTTGAACAAAAGGCATTCTCTAAGATGATAGTTCTGCCAGTTTGGATAGATTCATTAGAAAAGAAAGCCAAATGGCTTTCCATTCCGCATTTGGGGATGATTCTTGTGGCTCTTCAAGTAATTGGATTCAGTCTTGTATTTTGGCGTCCGGAACTCTTGAATTCTTTAACGTTGGATCCGTCTGCTGTATTAAGCGGGGAAGTCTGGCGGCTCGTAACTTTTCTTGCAATTCCCCTGTCCGATAGTTTTGTAATGCTTTTTGTGTTATGGGCTGTTTTTTATATTTTTAGAACGTTGAGCAAGCGTTGGGGAAATTTCAAATTTTCATTGTATTTCCTTATTGCGTGGTGTGGAACAGTCCTCGGTTCATTTATCTTCAGTACTACCGTGGATAGCTTTATGCTGATTGAAACGACCTTTCTTTTTGCGATAGCGATGCTTTCCCCTAATTATGAGGTAAACCTCTTCTATCTTTTGCCGATCAAAATGAAATGGCTTTCCATTTTTGCTTTTGTATTGTTGATTTTGGAGATAGCTCTTTTTGGTACGTGGCAATTGGCGCTGTGCGTGCTTCTTTCCTGCGCTAATTTCATTGTTTTCTTTGGACCTGAAATTTTTAGGCGTGTACGCTTGCAATTGACAAGAGGGAGGGGCTAGATGATACCTCTTCTGTTATACCCGTTGATTCCTCTCATATCGGCTTTTCCGCTTTTTGTGATGCTTTTGCTGTTTTACGGAAAATCCCAAGTGAAAAAGCAGTGGGTTTGGCTGCTTTTTTCTTTTGTGTTTTTCTTGTGGGAAGGCTACATTGCCCGCTTTGTAACGCTAACTCCTGTTATCCGCATTGTTGATCTCTTCCTTTTCTTTGTTCTCTTGATTCTTTTTGTTCGCGAAGAAAATACAAAAGTCCCTGAATCCAAACGGAAACCTTTCCTATTAAAAGGTTTTGTTGCTTTTTTGTTCTTTTCGGTTTTGCAAATAATCTTTTCTTATTGCATGACCCCGCCGCTTTTTTTCGCTTCGCTTTTGTGTAGTGTGGCGCTTGCGTTTTATTACGAACGCCTTTATGTCTATGCTTCTTGTTATCCCAAATTCCGGTTCCGCTTGCTTTTTTTCTTTTTCATCCTTTCTTCCTGTCTCGTACTTCCTGTCTTCCGCCTTCTCTTTTTGGGCGAGGTCGCTTACATTTTCTACAGGCGGTATGTAAAGTGGATTGATCTCAAGGATAATTCCATCAGAATGTTTAAAGAAGAGCGCTTATTGAATCATCAGATTGTTTCCAAAATGGGAGACACCGTTCATGACTTTTCCGATTTGCACACTTCTCTTTCCCATTATTTGCAAAACCTAGTGGAAGGTATTGAAGCGAAGTCCGCCGCTATCTATATGTGGAATGCGAAACTCCAAAAGTTTCACTGCGTAGAACTCCACGGGGTGTTTTTCCCGCTAGTTCGCGGAAATGAGATGAGTTTTACGCATGTGGATGCTTTGAAGGAAATTGCCCTTTCCGGTGATATTGATGATAGAACGAATATTGTTTGGGAATGCGGAATGTCCCGTATGGGAATCCACGTGCCTTATGCATCTCAGGATGGGCGCATTCTTTCCTTAGGCAGCCGTGCGGCTAATATCCGCACACTTATTTTGGAACCGCTTTATTTTGATCAAGAACTTTTGGGTGTTTTGGTCGTAGAAAATAAACTCTATGAACGCTATTTTACGGAAAGCGATGCTTATCTTGTGCGCAATTTTGCCCATTATGCGACGATGATCCTCAAAGCTCATGATGCCGCTTTGGAACGCCAATCGCAAATCCGTACGCAAGCAGAACTTCAATTGGGTTACCGCATTCAAGCTGGTTTGTTACCTTCTAAAATTCCTGATTTTGAAGGAATTTCTCTTGCCGGATCGATGATGCCAGCAAAGGAAATCGGGGGCGATTACTTTGATTTCTTAAAGCTTCCAAATGAAAGTCTGGGGATTATCATCGGGGATGTTTCTGGAAAGGGAGTCCCTGCTGGTATGGTGATGACCTCCCTTTATGCTTTTCTGCATGCCGAATGCCGTTATTTTGTAAATACTTATCGAACTCTCGTTCAAGTGAATGCAGAGCTTGCTCAGCATATTTCTGAGAATATGTTCGCATCTCTTCTTTTCTTTGAATGGAATCCGAACAAGAAGTCCCTTCACTATACAAGCTGCGGCCATGAGTACATTTTGCATTTTCATTATGCGGAAAATCGTTTGGATGCGATTAAAAGTGGCGGCGTCGCTTTGGGAATGATAGATGATAATAGCAAGATTATCCGCGAAAAATCTTTACAGGTCTTGCCCGGAGATACAATTGTCCTTTATACGGATGGTGTTACGGAATGCACCAATATGGAAGGAGCTATGTTCGGTTTGGAGCGCCTTAAATCATTTGTAGAAAAACATCAGGCCCTTTCTTCTGAAGAAATCCGGTTGGCCTTATTGGATGAGCTTAATTCTTTTGCTCACGGAGCTCCTCAGGCGGATGATATTACCATTCTCGTGATGAAATTCTGATTCGCAATTTTGCCCGATGCAAAATAAATCCCGATCTTTCGACCGGGATTTATTGTTTTACTTTATAGAGCGGATTTTGTTGAGCGCGCTTCCTGCTTTGAACCATTCCCATTGTTGGGCGTTATAGGTTTGACAGAGGTCTGCCGTATCCTTTGTGCCGTCGGCGTGGTGAATCACCAGCGTAAAGTGCGAACCTGGAGCAAACCGGGTGAGCCCCGTAATGTCGAAGAAATCGCCTTCTTGAATCTTTTCGTAGTCGGCGGGAATCGCGAATGTGAGTGCTAGCATTCCTTGTTTTTTAAGGTTCGTTTCATGTATGCGGGCAAAGCTTTTTACAATTACGGCCTTGACTCCTAAAAAGCGGGGTTCCATGGCTGCGTGTTCGCGGCTGGATCCTTCTCCATAGTTTTCGTCGCCGACAACGATGGAGCCTGTGCCATCGTCGCGGTATTTGCGGGCGAGGGCGGGCACTTCGTAGAATCTGCCGTCATTTCCTTTGACTTGGTTCGTTTGCCCGTTGAACGCATTTACAGCGCCGATGAGCATATTGTTAGAAATGTTTTCCAAGTGCCCGCGGAACTTGAGCCAAGGACCCGCCATCGAAATGTGGTCCGTAGTGCATTTTCCCTTGGCCTTGATCAGCAAATTTGCACCTTGAATGTCTTTTCCGTCCCAAGCGGCAAATGGCTTTAGAAGTTGGAGTCGCTTGCTCGAAGGGTCTATCGCAATCTGGATCTTGCTGCCGTCTTCTGCCGGAGCGACATAGCCCGGATCCTTGACGGCAAATCCATTGGGAGGGAGTTCTTCCTTAGCGGGCGGAGTCAGCTTTACTTGTTCACCTTTATCGTTTGTGAGGAAGTCTTTTTCCGGATCGAAGAGAAGCGAACCGGATAGGGCGGCGACAACTGCCATAAGGGGGCTTGCGACGAAAGCGTGCGTGTTGGGATTGCCGTCGGCCCGCTTTGCAAAATTGCGGTTGAAGCTGTGAACGATGGAATTCTTTTCCTTCTTTTCGGCTCCGAGGCGGGCCCACATCCCAATGCAAGGGCCACAGGCGTTCGTCATGATCGTCGCACCGAATTGCTTGAAGAGATCGATGAATCCATCGCGTTCCGCCGTGTAATACACTTGTTCGGATCCCGGATTAATAATAAGGGGAATTTTCGGAGAAAGTCCTTTATCCAATGCCTGCTTAATGAGGAATGTCGCTTGAGAAAGATCTTCATAGCTGGAGTTAGTGCAGCTTCCAATGAGAGCGGCACTTACTTTATCAGTAGAAGAAAATTCCTGGAGGGATTCCTGCATATTTGAAACTGCGTAAGCGCGGTCCGGGCTGAATGGGCCGTTGTAGTAAGGTTTGAGTGTCGATAGGTCGATTTCAACCACTCGGTCAAAGTATTTGGATGGATCTGCTTCCACTTCCGGATCTGCCTTGAGGTGTTCCTTGATCTTATTCGCTTCTTCGGCGACGAGTTCTCGGCCTGTGGCGCGAAGGTAGCGCTCCATAGAATCGTCGTAGGCGAACGTGCTGCATGTGGCACCGACTTCTGCCCCCATATTGGCGATAGTCGCTTTGCCCGTTGCAGAAAGTGAACGTGCTCCTTCGCCAAAATATTCGATGATTGCATTGGTTCCTCCTTTTACGGTG
>JALNVO010000137.1 GCA_023231365.1 Fibrobacteraceae bacterium
CCATATCGGAAAGGACTGCGTTTGAGAAAGGGTTCCGTGAACGAGTGTTGAGTTTGCCGTCGGAAAAGGCTCCTGCTCCGCCTTCTCCAAAAAGAATGTTTGAATGTGCATTGAATTTTCGGTCTACAAAAAACTTTCGGATGTCCCGGAAGCGTTCTTCTACCGGTTTTCCCTGTTCATACAAGTCCACGGAAAAACCTCGGCGAAGTAGCCACAAAGTTGCCCATAACCCTGCAGGCCCGGCTCCGATCACGGAAACGCTACTCGGCATAGGCACAGACTTCTTGAGCGGATCGGAATCCAAACTATCTTCTTTTTCTCTCGCCCTCACCAGCCAATGAGTTTCAGACAAATTCTTTGCCGTTTCAAAGCGTACGTTAAAACTCCAATGGGGCTCGCTTCTTTTGCGGCAGTCCAAAGAAAAACGCTCCACTTTCATATTTAGGATTTCTTGCTCCTGAATATTCAAAGCGTGGGCCAAAGCTTCTAGGACTTTGTCCTTCTGGGTTAAAGCAACGGAGAGTTCTCTAAAATGGTATGCGTTCATTCTTTGCAGAAAAAAGTTTGGACCGATTCCGAGTGGTTATTCGCAGGGTCTTCGGCAATTAGTTTGTATTCGTGTCTCTTGGGGAGCAGAGGAAGCGGTTCTTCTTTGGTATCTTCATCGTAGAAGAGCTCGGCTGCAGGGACTCCATCAATAATTTCAGTTACTTTAATGCGTTCTCCAAAAGTGTTTTGGAGACTGAATTTGAATTCACATTTTGAAGAATCTGCATTCAGCATTTTTACCTTAGGTGCATTTTTGTTGACCGCAGGGCAGGAGTGGTCAATATCTACCGCGATGGAATCCTTTATTGTCTTGCTCTGGGTTTTGAATGTTGCATAAACGAATTTTTCATTCCAGTTTCCAAGCAAATCGCTGATGAGGAAGGAATATGTGAAGATTCCAGTCTGGTTTTTCTTTGCAAGATTGGGCGATTTTGATTTGCCGAGAGAGAGAATCAATTCCGCTTTTGGATCCGCTGCATAGAATTGTCCTTCCACTGTAGCAATTGCCGGATCGCAGATCTTCACAGGGGATGGTGTTGCAAAATGGAAAATGCCTCTTGCTTCTTCTGGTGTGGGTTTCGCGTATTCAACTGATGTTTCGCCGCAGAGGATTTCTGTTGAATCGGCAAAACACTTGGCCCGGATGCGCTTTGTTCCATATGTATCGCTTTCCCAGCTAAGGGTAGTAGAAAAATTGCCATTCTTATCTATTTCAACTGGAGCGCTGTTTACAGTGAGCTGAACGCGTTCTCTGCAATGCCCGAGAATTAACAATTCGTTGGCAAATGTCTTTTGAGGAATCGGGGAGAGCGAGCAAGGGGCAGCCTTGCTCAAGGAATCTGTTCTTTGGAATTTCTCCTTTTCCAAGGAATCCAGATGCTTTTTCATTTGGTCATAGTTGTAGCTTTTGTCCGACAATTCCTTGCTGATCTCTTTTGCAAGTCCTCGAGATCCGGAGCCTGAATTCTTGAATTTTTTCAGTCCGGAGTCTTGGATGACTGTTTCCCCGCCTTCTAGTTCTATGGAATCACCTGACATGTCGGTTACGACCATTTTACCCGTTTCCAGCGAAGCAATAATTCCTTTTTGCGTTTGTTCAATGAATCCGTTTGTTCCGCGGATTGCTGCCGTTGCGGTCTCTGTCTTGAATTGGAATGTGTTCCCTTGCGATTGTTTTTGCACGTCGAAGAAAACGCGGCCGCTTTTGATTTTGATGGATGTGCCAGGCTTTGTTGAAGCTTCTGCTCCCTCAAAGTGGATGGTTGTGTTTTCTTCTATGGTGATGAGGCTTCCGTCATTGAGAGCAATGCCCGCTTCGCTTTCGACGAGAGTGCGGATAAGGTCGACAGGCTTGACTTTGATACCAATGCGGAGTGGATTCCAGTTGCCCTGAGATTTTTTCTGGATGGAAACTTCTCCCAGTACAAACTTGGTTTTGCCTATAAAGGCGTTTGTTTGTGCAAATGCGGATGGCAAGAGCAGTGTGCAAATAAGAAGTGCTTTTAGTATGATGGATTCGATGTCTCTCAAAAGGATCCTCCTTGCGTTGGAACAAAGCTCCATTGAATATAGTTTTTTATCTTTTGCTTCAAGTGCACTCTAATATTAAGAGAGGTTGATGATGGATACAGAAAATACCGAACCTACAGTCGCTTTTACTGATGAAGAAACTGGCGAAGTTGTTATCAAGGAACTTGCTAAGGAATACCTGAGCAAGGGGGCCTGGCAGACGATGATGTTTCTCTATCAGGAACGCAATACCAAAACGGGCGAATTTGGTGAACCGAAAGTGTCCATTCGCCGTTATCAGAAGAAAGATGGCGCATTCAAGCAAAGAAGCAAGTTCAATATTTCGAATAAGGAACAAGCTGAGGCAATCATTGCCAATCTGAATAAGTGGTACGATCTCAAATGAAAAAAAGTCCGCGGACATCTGATTTTGAAGTATGTTTCCTCTCCGAAGCGGAAGGTGAAAAGTTTCCTTGGAGCGCCCGTTTGGAGCCACTTGCTCGCAAGGTGCTCTTGGAAGAAAATTGCCTGGGCAATGTAAATGTTGTCCTTTGCTCGGATAAGATGGTCCGCGAACTTAACCGCGATTATCGAAAATTGGACAAAGTAACGGACGTTTTAAGTTTTGAATGGCATGAACCCTATCTTCTGGGTGAGATTTATATCGCCAAAGATCAGGTCAAACGCCAGGCTCCGCATTATGGGAACACCTTCTATGCAGAACTCAAAAGGGTAATAGTCCACGGCTTGTTGCATCTTTCCGGCTATGATCACCATACGGTACAGGAGCGCGTTGTAATGCGCCGCCGGGAACGTGAAATTCTCGGACTTGATATGTACCATTCGGAGAAGCATTGATGCCCGTGTTTACTTGGACTGACAGCGTTATTTCTTTTATATTTTTGGCAATAGTCCTTTTGCTCGTGTCAGGACTTTTTTCGCTTATCAAAGTCGTATTTCTTGCCGTTTCTGAAACCAAGGATGCAGATGATGAAGAGCTAGTGAGGAAAGTGCGCGCTAATTTAGAATCTTCAGGCTTTGGGGAATCCATTTCTATTGCGCGTACTTTTTTGAATGTGACTGCTGGTTCGCTCGGACTTGTCTCCGTCTATATTTTGACGCAGGGATTTTATAATCGTCCCGTTATAGGATTTATTTTATATGCAATAGCGGCCGGGGCAATCACTTATGTGATTGTCATTCTGATACCTAATATTCTAGGTAATCTTCGCCCTGAGACTTTTTCCCGTTTATTGCTCCCTGTCTATCGTTGTTTCCGCATTCCTTTCGTTTTGGAAGCGAAGCTTGCGAATTCCATCTATTGCGGAATTCTCCGTTCATTCGGCTATAACCCGAAATTGAGTTTCCTCTCTGAAGAAAAACGCGGGGCTTTGCAATCGGATATGACTTCTTCGAAGGATGACGATGCTTTGGACGAAGATGAACGCCAGATGGTGCTCAACATTTTTGATTTTGTGGAAACGCCTGTGCGTGAAATTATGACTCCGCGCGTGGATATGATCGCGATAGATGTGACAGCTTCCCTCGAAGAAACGATCAAGGTCTTGAATGAGGAAAGGCATTCCCGCCTTCCTGTTTACCGCGATTCCATTGATAATATTATTGGTATACTCTCTAGTCGGGACTTCTTAGAATGGTATACGGAACACGGTAAGGAAAAGTTCGATTTGCAGGATTTGGTGAACCCCTCCTTTTTTGTTCCGCATCAGAAAAAGATCGACGACCTTTTGCGCGAGCTCCGCAAGAACGGAAATCAGCTTGCCATTGTCGTCGATGAATATGGCGGAGTCGCAGGCCTTGTCACCGTCGAGGATATTGTGGAAGAAATCGTCGGTGAAATCAAGGATGAGGACGATTTGGAAGAAGATGCAATGATCCAGAGGCTCAAAGACGGGCGTTACATTCTCGATCCGCTGATGACTCTTTCCGATTTTGAAGATGCAGTCCATATTGAACTTGTGCCCCCTCTAGGCGTCCACGTAGAAACGGTTTCCGGAGTGATTCTTGCAATGCTTGGTTCAATCCCCGCTGTGGGTGCAGAAATAGACATCCAAGGTTGCAAATTCCGCGTCCTCAAAGTGGATGGCACGCGTATGACCAAGGTGATGCTCATCCTTCCTACGCCTGCGCATTCTGAACGATAATTTATTCTGCTTTAACTTGTACGCTTCCATCGGCAAAATGCATCGAAAGCATATCGCCGGGTTGTATATCTTTGGCGCTTTTTACAAGGCCCTTTCCCGCTTTTGTCGTATAAGTATAGCCTTTGGCGAGCACTCGTTTTGGGTCATTCGCCTTTACTTTTGTCTCGACCACTTCGAACTTAGCCTTTTGCAGCGCGAGAATTTTTTGGACTCCAAAATTCAATCCTTCGATATCGCGTGCGAGAGATATGCGCTCTTTTTCAATAATGCGGAATGGCGAAAGGACAAGGCTTTTTGAAATTCCAGCGATGTGCTCTTTTTCGCGTGCAAATCTTTCAGAGAATGCCCCAACGATTTTGGACCGCTTTGCAAATAAAGTTTCTTTAGCGTTAGCCACTTTTGCTTTAGAAGCGACGGCGATTTGGAAAATCAAATCTTTAAGCTCTTTTTGCGCTAAGTCTATTCGGGCGATCAATTTTTTTGCACAGTCGGTAGGCGTAATGCACGATTCGTATGCGACTATATCTACGAGGCTTTTGTCGATTTCATGTCCGATGCCTGTAAAAACAGGAATGGGAAAGTTCGCGATGGCGCGGCAGAGAGCTTCGCTATCGAAGTAGTTCAGATCCGTTTTGGAACCGCCTCCGCGCACAATGCACACCGCATCGAGATTTGTGATTTCCCTGAGTTTTCCGAGAGCTGCAAGCACTGTGTTTTCCGTTTCGTTCCCCTGCATTTTTGCATATTGCAAAATGACTTCAAACGCGTAACCGGATTTGGCGAGCGTTGTCGTAAAATCCTTGTATGCGGCAGTCCCTTCGCCGGTAATGAGCCCTACTTTAAGGGGAACTGTAGCAAAGAGCCTGCTCTTGTTGAGATTTAAAAGGCCTTCTTTTGTGAGTCTCTCGATAATTGCTTGGCGTGTGAGTGCGAGCTCTCCAAGCGTAAAGGAAGGGTCGATGTTTACAACGTGACATTGAAATTTGCCGCTTGGGACATAAAAATCCGCTTCGACTTGAAAATTGACTTTGAGCTGTTCTTTCAAAGTGAAGGGCATCGGGAGTTCGGAAATTCGCGTTTGCATTTGTGCGAATTCGCCTGCGAACATAAAGAGATCGAGCTTAGCGATAGGTTTTACGTCGCCTTCCGAAAATTCGGCGATACTCAAGTAGACAACCCGGCCGCGCTCCGCAATTTGTGTAATTACTCCATTTACCCATATTCTGGGAATCCTCGTTTGGAGTAAGTTTTTGACTGCAGAAAGGTATTTGCTGACGGGGTAGGTTTTGTCCATTGCGCATATAATATGTATTTTTCTTAAGGTCGTGTCTATTTTGATATGCTTTTTGAATAGGAGAAATCAATGAAAAAGAAAATTTTGGTAGTAGGACTTTTTGCCCTGCTTGCCGCAGGATGTGCAGGCAATAAGGAGTTTGTCTCATCTTCCATCGGCAACGCCGAGGGAATGAGCAAGGCCGCTAAAACAGAAAAAATTATGTCCAAGACTTCTGCCGAAGCCAATAAGGATCTCGCCGAAGCAAAAAATTTGAATGAAAATGGCAAGACGGATGACGCTTATGATGCTGCTGTGCGGAGTGTTTTGGAGTTCCGTTTGGCTTTTGCCCTTGCTGAAAACAAAGCCGCCGTCTTGGCGGATTCCGCATCTTCCAAGGAACTTGCCGGTGATATGCAAAGTCAAAAACTCTACCAGAATATTCTCGACAATGAATCCCGTGTGAAGGAGGAAGCGAAATGAATTTCTCTAAACTGATTGCTTTTGGACTTTTTTGTTTTGTCGGTTCCTTTGCCGCAGCGAAAACCGGCTCTTGCCTCTCTAGCATCGATGCCTTGGAAAAACAACTCCCGGCGAATTCGGCACAGATCCGATTGACAATAGCGGAAGCCCGCACTTCTGCTGTAGATCTTGAAAATAGCCTCACCGCGAATCCAAATGATACACGAAACAAGTCAAAGGCTTCCCTCTGTTCTCTTTATGTAGAGCTCATCCAGACGGAAATCTCCACGCAGAATTCCAAGAACAACGTTCAGGCGAATCACAAAAAGCAACTTCAGGTACGCGATTCCATTGAGCGCATCCAGGAAAAGATCGGAGAAGTCCGAAGCGGTAAAGTTTCAAACCTAGCCGCCGACTTGGATGCCGAACGTGCGAAGCTTGCCCGTACGAGTTCCGCAATGGATTCTGCAATGATTGCGGCCAAAACCCGCGAAGAAGTGAACCGCAAGGCAGCACTTGCCCGCGAGGATTCTTTGAATAAATTGCTCGCCGAGGAACGCGCCAAGGCCGAAGCCCGGCAGAACGAAGCCCGCAACAAACTCAACGATCTTCAGTCCAAGCTCATTCAAGTGACGCAAGATGCCCGCGGCATCATCCTCTCTATGTCGGACATCCTTTTTGACGTGGACAAGGCAACTCTTAAGGAAGATTTAAAAACGAGTCTAGCAAAGGTCGCGGGCATTCTCTCCGTCTACCAGGAATTGAATGTCTCCGTGGAAGGCCATACGGATAATACAGGATCTGCGGACCACAATATGAAACTTTCCGAACAGCGCGCAAAGAACGTGCTCGACTTCCTTGTTACACAGGGAATCGATGCGCAGCGCCTTTCTTCCAAAGGCTATGGAATGACGATGCCCGTAGCAGATAACACCACCAAGGAAGGTCGCCAAAAGAACCGCCGCGTGGATTTGGTCATCAAGGACAAGGCTCTTTCGGAATAATATGGCAAAGATCGTTTCTGCGATGGAAGCCCGCAAAGGCTTTGGCGATTTGCTCAATCAGGTCGCGATCAAGGGCGAAGATATCGTCATTGAACGCGCGGGTAAGCCTCTCGCCCGCTTGTCGCCAGTCAATGTTTCCGATGCATCCCGCCTTGACTTTCGCGATATTTCCAAGCTTCCCGGAGATATTTGGGAAACTCCTCCCGTTTGAAAACCGGGAGTTTCTTAAAAAACAGACATAAAGAAAGACCTCGCATCGGCGGGGTCTTTCTCTTATGGGTACCTCTAAAAATTCATTTTTATGAAATTGTCAATAACACATCACAATTGTTCGTCACTCAAAGATGGCCAAGAGCGCTCAAGCCGAGGATCGCGATAGTGAACTCGTTCACTATCATGATCGAGGCGGAGAAGCGGATGCCGAAGGCATCAATACCGCCAGTATTGACGCTTCGCGTC
>JALNVO010000138.1 GCA_023231365.1 Fibrobacteraceae bacterium
ATCTCAGTATAAGTTAATGATGGCGGATGTCGATAAGGTTTCCAAATGGTTCCTGCAGCTCCAGGATTCCGGTGTCGCCGCGCTGTGGCGCCCCTTACACGAAGCTGCGGGCGGCTGGTTCTGGTGGGGCGTCGGCGGAAGCACTTGCTACAAGTCCCTCTACAGGCTGCTATTCGACCGGATGGTAAACGTGAACGGAGTCCACAACCTGATCTGGGTCTGGAACATAGAACGCGATCCGGACATCGGCTATGATTACTCAGCGCTGAATCCGGACTGGTACCCCGGTGACGATTATGTGGATGTCATAGGCGTGGACATTTACAACAATTCCGGCGATCAGAAATCGAACATCAACTACTTCAGCAAGATCGTCGATAAAATGGGTTCGTCCAAGCTGCTCGCCCTCACTGAGAACGGCCCCATTCCGGACGTGGACAGCATGGCGACGGACGGTGCCGTATGGAGTTACTGGATGCCGTGGTACAATACTTGGAGCAGCGGATTCCTGAACCAGACCCCGGACAACGTCTGGGCAAAGAATCTGGCCGATCCGAGAATCATCAGCTTAAGCAAAATGCCCGGGTGGGCGAACTACGACGTGAAAATTCCGTTCAGGAGAGCGCAAACCGGTTCGGCCGTAGGCATGAGGCAGCAGGGAAAGACACTTTATATGTACATCCCGAACGGCTCCGCTGATGTTACTTTATACGACATTCTCGGCCACAGCCTTGCAAATTACAAACAAAGTGCAGGCACGAGCGCCTATGATTTGCAAGGATTCGCCCGGGGAAAATACATCGTGCGGGTGAAGGGCAGTGGCATCAATGCGACTAAGCAAATTTTGATTCAGTAGAGGTGCCCCAAATGGTTTAAAAATCTTGAAAGCCCTGCGGATAATGCCGCGGGGCTTTTCTACTTGGGCGGTGCCCTTCGGGCCCGGGCTCTACTCCACTAAGGCGGCAAAGCAGCACGGATGCCGCCAAGTGGAGCCTAGCCTCCGCATGGAATTCAGCGATGCTTTTCTTGCGGAGTCTAGTCACATCCGTGTTTCGATCCCTACCGCAGTGCGGACTGTTTGTGCAACGGATTCCGGCGATATTTGCCCGATCGGCGATAAACCGGCGACAAATCGGCGATAAATAAAATCGACGGCAACGCTGCTTCTATAGGGAAATGCCTGAACATTCGTGCCTCTTGCTGTTGAAAAAAGCCTATATTGTCCTCAATGTCTAATGAAGTCGATATTTTGGAGAATGATATTCGGGAGCGGTTCCCGGAAGTTCTGGAGACTCTCCTGTGCGACCGCACCACAAAGAAGAATATCTTCTGGGCAACTGATAATTATCGCCGGCTCGGGCGGGATTATAAGTTCATGAGCCCGATCACTTCGAATTTGATTACGGGCAAAAAAGGCGACGTCATTACTCCCCGCGTTAAAAAGAGCCTTGCCGTTCAAAAGGCGCGATCCAAGGACATGGCCGAAGTCTTCACGCCAGCCTGGGTTTGCAACGCCCAGAACAACCTGATAGACGATGCCTGGTTCGGGCGCGAAAACGCATTCAACAAAGAAGTCCGGAATGACGGCGTAAACGGTTGGGAAGCAACCAAAGAAAAAATAACGTTCCCCGAAGGCAAGTCCTGGAAGGATTACGTTTTGGACATCCGCCTTGAAATCACGTGCGGAGAAGCACCTTACGTCACAAGCCGCTACGATGCAACGACCGGAAATATTATTCCGGTGGGTGAACGCATCGGAATTCTCGACAGGAAACTCCGCGTGGTCAATGAAAATTGCGATGCGAAGGATGCCTGGCTCGCGGCTGTCGAGGACGCGTATAAAAGCACTTATGCCTACGAATGGCAGGGCGACAGTCTTCTCCTTGCACGCGAGGCAATGCTCTATGCATTTCTCGATAACTATGCGTATAAGTTCGGTGGTGAACCGGAACTCGCTTACATCCAAAAGATAGCCGACATCGTCTCCTGGAATGTGTGGCAGATGGATGGCCTCAAGTGCGTCGTGCCTTGCAGCTGTAAGGACGTAGAAGAAGTCTCTTCGGATTTGTTTGCCGGTGACAAGGTCACGAAAATTCCGTGCGAAGGCTGTGCAAAGGAAAATATCAAGAAGCACAACGGCATCTACTGCAAAATCAAGGACTGGCAGGAGAACAAGGTGATCCAGTTCGAGAGCTTGGTGAAGTAAGGGAAAGTATGAAAATAGAAAACGTCCTTGCTCTTGATGAATCTCAGACATTCGACAGAAAAAGCGTAAATGTCGATGCCAAGGCTCTTGCCATTGCGATAGGCGCGTTTGCGAATGCCGATGGGGGTATGATCGCCGTTGGGATTACTGATACATCCCGGCGCATTGAGGGCATAGATGATGAACAGAAAAAAATAAATGAGCTGCTCCGCGTTCCCTTTGATTTTTGCAAGCCTTCCGTTTCCGTAAACTTTGAACGGATTTCTTGCAAAGACGGCAATGGAAAGAAGAATCATATTCTTTTAATCCATATTGAACCCAGTATGGAAGTCATTGCAAATCAGGCGGATGAAGTATTTTTGCGGGTTGGAGACCGGTCGAGGAAATTGACGTTTGATGAACGCTTCCAATTGATGTATGACAAAGGGCTGCAGCATTTTGAAGATGTTCCCGTAATGCGGGCAAAAATAGATGATCTTGATATGGTGACCGTGAAGGATTATCTTGTGAGGATTGATTATAAAAAATCACCGCTTGAATATCTCAAGGAAAACAAGAATTTCATATTTGAAAAGGAAGGCGATTTGCAAATCAGTACGGCGGCCATCCTTCTATTTGGAAAGGCTCCGCAGTCTTTTTATCCGCGCGCAAGGATTCGTTTCATTCGTTATGAAGGTACTGAAGAACGTGTCGGGACGGAAATGAACGTCATTAAAGATGTCGTATTCGAGGGCAATATCCTGAAAATGATAAAAGATTCCGTCGCGTATCTTGGAACGCAAATCAAGGAACATTCTTACCTTGGGAGTGATGGACTTTTTGTAACGGAAGAGGAATATCCTGAATTTGTTCGTCAGGAAATCATTGTCAATGCTGTCGCTCATCGAGATTACAGCATTACGGGGACGGAAATTCAAATCAAGATGTTCGACGATCACCTTACCGTGGAAAGTCCCGGCAAATTGCCAGGCAGGGTTAGACCGGGCAATATCCGCCATACCCATTTTTCTCGCAATCCCAAAATTGCCGGATATCTTAAGGCTTATAAGTATGTAAAGGATTTCGGAGAGGGCGTGGACCGTATGTGCCGAGAAATGGAGGCCACGGGCTTGTTGCTTCCGAAATTTTATGAAAATTATTTCATTTTGCAAACGACGGTGTATAATAGATTACACCGGCTTCGGAGCGGGACGAGTCAGGAGTTGCCTAGAGAGTTGCCTAGAGAGTTGCCTAGAGAGTTGCCTAGAGAAATATCAGCGGTCACCAGAAACGTGTATCAGGCCCTATTTAAAAATCCATATTCCAGGACAAAGGATTTGCAAACGGAATTTGGCTTATCAGAAAGAACAATCCGGAATCATATCGCGGCCTTGAAGAAAATGGGGCTTATAAAACGAGAAGGCAGCGATACAAAAGGCCATTGGATTGTTGTAAAGGAGCCCAAATGATTTATACATCCTCTTTAGTTCCCAAGTTGATCTATGTGTTCCGCATCAATGACGATGCGCACAAAGGCTGCCTCAAGGTGGGCGACGCGACGGCGGACGATGGGCTACTCGCGGAACTGGGCAAGCCGAACAGCATGGCGCTCCAGACGGCGGCGAAAAAGCGCATCAATCAATATACGCAAACGGCAGGTATTAACTACGAGTTACTTTATACAGAACTTGCTGTCGGCGTCAAAGACAAGCGGTTCTTCGGATTCCGCGACAGCGACGTCCACAATGTTTTAAGGCATTCGGGCATCGAGAAGAAAGACTTCGATACCGAAGCCAAGGCGGACGAATGGTTCGTCACGGATCTAGGAACGGTGCAAAAGGCGATCGAAGCCGTAAAATCGGGAAGGGAATCGCTGAACGCCTCGGAAATCACAAAGAATCAGAGCCCGGTAGAATTCAGGCCGGAACAACGCGCGGCCATCGACAGGACGATCAAGCAGTTCAGGAAGAGCAATCAGATGCTCTGGAATGCGAAGATGCGCTTTGGAAAGACGCTCTCTGCGTTGCAAGTCGTAAAGGAAATGAACTTTGTGCGCACCCTGATCCTCACGCATCGCCCCGTGGTGAACGCCGGTTGGTTCGAGGACTTCAAAAAAATTTTTTATGACAGGGACGACTTCTTCAAATTCGGTTCCAAGCAGCGGGGAAACTCCTTTGATTTATTGGAGCGCAACGCGAAAAAGGAACCGGACTGCAAGTACATCTACTTTGCGAGCATGCAGGACTTGCGCGGCTCGGAAAAGGTGGGCGGCAGCTTTGACAAGAACAACGAAATCTTCAAGGCGAAATGGGATCTGATCATCGTCGACGAAGCCCACGAAGGCACGACGACGGAACTCGGCAAGAACGTCATCGCGGAACTCTTGAAAGACGATACGAAGATTCTCCGCCTTTCGGGAACGCCGTTCAATCTGCTGGATGATTTCAATGAAAATGAAATCTACACGTGGGATTACGTGATGGAGCAGACGGCCAAAAGGGACTGGGACAAAGTCCACAAAGGCGACCCAAACCCTTATGCCGGGCTTCCGAAGCTGAACATATTCACTTTCAGCTTGGGATCTCTCATCGGGAATTTTGCCGATGACGACCAGGCCTTTAATTTCCACGAATTTTTCCGCGTAGATGATGCCGAGAATTTTGTACACGAAAAGGAAGTCCAGTCCTTTCTGAATTTGATTTGCAAAAAGGACAGCGACAGCAATTACCCTTATTCCACCGAGGAATACCGCGATAATTTCAGACATTCCCTGTGGGTGGTACCGGGCGTAAAGGAGGCACGGGCCTTGAGCGCGCTCCTTAAAAGGCACAAGGTATTCTCGGCCTTTGAAGTCGTGAACGTGGCGGGTGAGGGCGATGAGGACGAAGAATGCAAGGATGCGTTGGAGATGGTGCAGAAGGCGATCGGCAAGCACCCGGAAGATACCTACACGATAACGCTTTCCTGCGGACGCCTGACCACGGGCGTTTCCGTGCCCGAATGGAGCGCCGTGTTCATGCTTTCGGGATCATCCAGCACGAGTGCCGCCAGTTACATGCAGACGATTTTCCGCGTGCAGACTCCGGCGACCATCAATGGAATGATCAAAGAGGATTGCTTTGTCTTCGACTTTGCTCCGGATCGCACGCTCAAGGTGCTGGCGGAAACCGCCAAGATTTCGGCCAAGGCTGGCCGGACCTCGCAAAATGACCGGAAGATAATGGGCGAGTTCTTGAATTTCTGTCCCGTCATCGCATTCGACGGAACCAGAATGAAGACCTACGACGTCGAAAAGATGCTTGGTCAGCTTAAGCGCGTACAGGTAGAACGCGTTGTACGACACGGCTTTGAAGACAACAGCCTGTACAACGACAATTTGCTCAAGTTGGATAAGATCGAACTCGAAAAATTCAACGACTTGAAAAAAATCATCGGCTCTACCAAGGCGATGAAGAAGTCGGGCGACATTGACATCAATAAGACCGGGCTCACCGATGAGGAATACGAAGATCAGGGTAACAATGACGGCCCAAAAACACCGCAGACCAAAGAGGACTTGGACCGCCGTGAAAAACTGAAGGAAGTCCGCAAGCAACGCGATGCCGCGGCCTCGATCCTCCGCGGAATCAGCATCCGAATGCCGCTACTCATCTACGGCGCGGATTTGAAGAGCGAAAAGGAAGAGATCTCCATTGACAATTTCGCCAATCTTGTGGACGATTCCTCATGGGAAGAATTCATGCCCAAGGGCGTGACCAAGGAACTCTTCGAAGACTTCAAAAAGTACTATGAAGAGGACATATTCCGCGAAGCCGGCAAGCGGATCCGCGAAATGGCGCGCGCCGCAGACAATTTGACCATCGAAGACCGCATCAACAGGCTGGGCAATATATTCAACAGCTTCCGCAACCCGGACAAGGAAACGGTACTTACCCCGCGGCGCGTAGTGAACATGCACCTAGGCGATGCTCTCGGCGGTTACGTGTTCTTTAACGAGAACTATGAAAGCGAGAGAATGCTGGAGCAGCCCCGCTATGTAAACAACGGAAGCGTCACGAAGAACGTATTCGATCCAGATAGCAGAATATTGGAAATCAATTCCAAGAGCGGCCTTTATCCGCTTTACATGGCCTACGGCATATATCGCGCAAGGCTCAGAAAAGAGCTGGGGACGATGACATGCACCACGATAGCGAAACAGCAAGCTTTTTGGGATAAAGTAATTGCCGAAAACATATTCGTGGTGTGTAAAACACCGATGGCCGTGAGCATCACGAAACGCACGCTGATGGGATTCCGCAAAGGAAAAGTGAACGCGAAGAGCTTTGAAAATCTGATAGATACAATCGTCAAAGAACCCGATGCGTTCATCAAAACAATTAGACAAGGAAGAACCTTTTGGAAGGCTAACGAGGACAATGATATGAAATTCAATGCAGTCGTAGGAAACCCGCCGTATCAGGTGATGGATGGAGGAAATCGTGCTAGCGCAAAGCCGATATACAATGAGTTTGTGTATTTCGCAAAGTTATTGAACCCTGCTTACATTTCTATGATTATGCCGGCTAAATGGTATAGCGGTGGAAAGGGCTTAGATAATTTCCGTGAAGAAATGTTGAACGATAAACATATCTCCAAATTGTATGACTTTTTGGATTCCAAAGAATGTTTCCCAACCGCCGATTTATCTGGTGGTATTTGCTATTTCTTACGAGATTTAGAGTATAATGGAATGTGTTCATATACCAGTATTGTTAATGGGGAACGAAAGACATTAATGAAAAATTTGGATGATTTTGAAATTTTTATTCGTTTTGCGGAAGCTGAAAAAATAATCAAAGACATACAGAAGGAAGCAAAATCATTTATGGATGCAACAGTTTCTTCGCGTAAACCCTTTGGACTTGCATCAAACTTTGCTCCTAAAAAAGAAGGAAATATTCGACTACGTTTTAATAAAGGCGAAGCTAAAATGTCTAAGGATGAGGTTATTCAAGGGAAAGAATTGCTTCCTCTTTGGAAAGTTATGATTTCTTATTTGACTGCGGAACATGCAGGGACTCCCGGTAAAGATGGAAAATTCAGAGTCCTTTCCACCAATGAAATATTGGAACCCAATGCCTGTTGCACGGAAACCTATTTGTTGACGGGCGCTTATCAAGAAAAGGAAGATGCCGAGAATAATCATAAATACATTAGGACTATG
>JALNVO010000139.1 GCA_023231365.1 Fibrobacteraceae bacterium
ACGTTTGATAGCCTTTATGCAAAAG
Source organism: Fibrobacteraceae bacterium (assembly GCA_023231365.1). Taxonomy (GTDB): domain Bacteria; phylum Fibrobacterota; class Fibrobacteria; order Fibrobacterales; family Fibrobacteraceae; genus Hallerella. Next base: position 26 of record JALNVO010000139.1, read on the forward strand.
CAGATCAAGCTCTGTATGAGGCGAAATCTTCTGGGAAAAATTCGTTCAAGATCTATGCTGAATTAGATGATTTAGTTCCTACGGCTGGGTAATTCTGGGCAAATTTTAATTTTATACAAAAGAGTTCTGCATTTTTTGCAGGACTTTTTTGCTTTAAACGATGTGAACCCTAATCGGCTCAACTTTTCGCGTGAACGAGTTCGCTCCTCTGCGCAAGCACATCCCGTATTCCACTCGCCTCTCAGTCATTGAAGATGACCAGCTCCACTCGGTCATGCAGTTCTGTGCAAGCGCGAGCCCTGCATGACACTCGTTCCGCGTCACTCAAGATGACCTGCTCCACTCAGCCAAGCTTTTCCGAGCAAGCTCGAAACGCTAGGCGTTCGTTCCGCGTCATTCCGGCCAAGGAGCCGGAATCTTGGACGTATCGTTCGATGCTTCGTTCCTTTTGCTCTTTTCCTATCTCAGGCATTCTATTCGACGATAGCAGCAAGACCCCGGATCAAGTCCGGGGTGACATTTAGGAGGCGCATTTACACATAGGTATCGTCCGGGGTAACGTTGCAAGGCTTGTTCTTGTATAGAAGGGGTTATCGTTTCCCGCTATGACGTAATATTTAGAGGCATCTTTTACTAGAAAACTAAATTTCCTCGAGTTTCTTTCCTTTTGTTTCTTTAACGAACTTGACGACAAAGATGATGGAGAGGAGGGCACAGATGGTGTAAAATCCATACGCGACGAAGAGTCCTAAGTTTGCAAGGATAATGGGAAATGTCATAATAATGATGAAGTTCGCTATCCATTGTGCAGATGTTGCGACGGACATTGCCGCTCCCCGGATGCGATTGTTGAACATTTCGCCAAGGAGCACCCAGACTACCGGGCCCCAAGAAGCCCCGAAACTCAAAATGTACAAGTGCGCTGCAACGAGGGCTAGCGTTGCTTGAGCGGAGGTCATGTTGATCTGTCCGCCGGAGGATTGCGTTGTGGTAAAGAGAAATGTAAGCATCCCGAGTGTAATGGTCATTCCGATAGATCCTGCAAGGAGAAGAGGCTTGCGCCCGATCTTGTCGATAAGGGAGATGGCTACAAGTGTAGAGGCTATATTCACGGTACCGGAGAGCACATTGATAAGGAGCGCGGAGTTCTCGGTAAAGCCTGCGGCCTTCCAGAGGGAGGATCCATAATAGAATACAACGTTGATTCCCACGAATTGTTGGAATACGCTCAAGCCGATCCCTATCCAGACGATGGGGAGAATTTTTCCGTTGAGGAAGATATCTGTGAAGCGAGGCTTGTGTTCTTTGTTGAGACTGTTGCGGATTTCGTCAATGGTCTGAGAAATTTCTTGCTCAGGCAAGATCCTCGCGAGGACTTGAATGGCTTTTGACTCTTGCTTAATAGTAACTAAGTAACGTGGAGATTCTGGAATGAGAAGAATAAGAAGTGTGTAGAAAATAGAAGGAATGCCTTCGCTCCAGAACATCCAGGACCAGGCAGGAATGCCGAATAGGAATGGTGCCGCGGAACTTCCTGCAACGTGGGCCATCCAATAGTCTACGAGGAATGCGGAAAAGATACCGACGACAATCGCAAGTTGTTGCATAGATGCGAGCCGTCCTCGAATTTTTGCCGGTGCAATTTCTGAAATATAGGTCGGGGCGAGAACGCTTGCTCCTCCCACGGCAAGGCCTCCCAGTAATCGATACATGACGAACGTAGTTGCTGTGTCGGCGATGCCTGACCCGAGGGCACTGATGAAGAACAGAATACCCGTGAAGAACATGACTGACTTTCGTCCGAATTTATCGGCGAGGTTACCCGCAAAGAATGCGCCGAGTGCACATCCTAGCAGCATGGACGCTACTGCGAAACCGGAGGCGACGGATCCTGTGTGAAACGCCTTTGTGATGGCCTCCACGGTTCCGTTGATGATCGCACTATCGTAGCCGAATAGAAAACCGCCAATGGCGGCTACTGAGCTTAAAAATAGGGAGTGGAGAGAAAAGTTTATTCTTTGTGTTTGCATATTGTCAAATTACACCCAAAAATGTGCGGGGGATAATTCAAATTTTACAAAAATTGCGAAAATCGCCATAGTATAGCGAAAATTGCTATTTTAGCTTGAGTTATTACGGTTTCTTTCTTTAAATTTGCTGTTTGAGAACGACAAAATTGTACTTTTTTAAAAATTAAATTACAGTTTTGTTTGTTATTTTTTTAAACCCCCCTTTACTCTTGAACGTGAGTCATCTACTTTTCTAGTGTAAAGATAGATAAAATGAATTTGTCTATAATGAAGTAGGAGTAATATGAAGGCACAAGGACTCTATAACTCGCAATACGAACACGATGCGTGCGGGGTGGGCTTTGTTTTAAATATGAATGCCAAGAAGGAACACAAAATCGTTGAAAATGGCGTAAATGTGTTGGTGAACCTTCTTCACAGAGGTGCAACGGGTGCTGATGTGAATACGGGCGATGGCGCGGGGCTGCTTTTAGAAATTCCAGATCGGTTCTTTAAGGAATCCTTGAAGATGAAGCTCCCTGCGATGGGTAAATATGCTGTGGGTATGCTCTTTTTGCCGGAAGCTGATGCAAAGCGCCGTACTGTGCGCACGATGTTTGAAAGAATCGCCCACGAAGAAAATTTCAATGTACTCGCTTTTCGCGATGTTCCGTGCAAGCCGGAAGTCCTTGGTGAAAGTGCTCGTGAAGTCATGCCCCACGTGGCCCAGATTTTCCTCGAGTCCAAGCTGGGACTTGATGGCGATGCATTGGAGCGCGCTCTGCTCGTGCTCCGCAAGAGAGCTGAACACGAAAGCGAACTTCCTGCGGATGGCTGTGACGGATTCTATATCGCAAGCCTTTCTGCCCGTACGATCGTGTACAAGGGAATGATGACTGGACCTCAGGTACCGCTCTTTTATCCCGATTTGAAAAATGATCTTTTTGAAAGTGCTGTTGCTGTCGTCCACCAGCGCTATTCTACCAACACCTTCCCGAGTTGGCCTTTGGCTCAGCCGTTCCGCTTCCTCGCTCATAATGGAGAAATCAATACGATCCGCGGAAACCGGAATTGGATGCGCGCTCGTGAAGCGAACATCTCTTCTCCTCTTTTTGGCGAAGACGTAAAGAAGCTCGTGCCGATCCTCGAAAACGGTTCGAGTGATTCGGGCAACTTGGACAACGTCCTTGAAGTTCTTACTCTCGGCGGTCGCGAAGTCGGTCACTCGATGATGATGTTGATGCCACAGGCTTGGGGCAAAAAGCATGCGATGGGGCCAGATCTTAGGGGTTTCTTCGAATTCCACGCGGGAATTATGGAACCTTGGGACGGCCCTGCTGCAGTTGCCTTTACGGATGGCAAATGGGTAGGAGCAACTCTTGACCGCAATGGACTTCGCCCTGCGCGCTATACGATTACAAATGATGGCTTTATGGTGTTTGCCTCTGAAGTCGGAGTCTTGGACATTCCCGCAGAGAATGTCAAGGAAAAGGGATCCCTCCGTCCAGGGCAGATGCTTTTGATTAATATGGAAACGGGTCGCTTTTATAAGGATGCGGAAATTAAGTCCCGTTTTGCCCGTAAGGTTCCCTATCGCCGCTGGGTCAAGGAAAACCACATTGACATTCACGGTTTCTTCAATGCCGTTGGCGAGGTTGTGGGCGATCCTTCGACGCTTGTCAAGCGCCAGAGACTTTTTGGCTATACAAGAGAGGATTTAGAGATCATTCTCAATGCGATGGCTTCCAGTGGCGTAGAACCGATCGGTTCTATGGGCTCGGATCAGCCGCTTGCCGTGCTTTCTGAAAAGCCGCAACTTCTCTATTGGTACTTTAAACAGTTGTTTGCTCAAGTGACAAATCCGCCGATTGATCCAATTCGCGAAGAGCTTGTGATGAGCCTGATGACTTTCCTCGGGATTCATGACAACTTCCTTGCGGAAGAACCTTCTCAGGCGCGTTTGGTCAAGTTCCGCTATCCGGTGCTTTCCAATGAAGATTTGGGTCGTATCCGCACTCTCAATTATGATGATTATAAGAGCGTTACAATCAAGATGGCCTTCCCGGTGCTTTCGGATCGCAAGTCCGCAGGCGAACTCCTCGAAGAAGCATTGGATGCTCTTTGCCGCAATGTGGAAGAAAAAGTTCGTGCTGGATACAGCATTATTATTTTAAGTGACAAGGATTTGCCGGAAGAAATGGCTCCGATGCCGGCTCTCCTCGCCGTTTCCGCTGTGAACCAATACCTTTCCCGCCGTGCGATACGCACGAGTTGCGGACTCATCCTTGAAACGGGTGAAGCAAGGGAAGTGATGCATGTGGCAAGCCTTCTCGGATTTGGCGCGACTGCGGTGAACCCGTATCTCGCCTTTGAGTCCATCGCGGAGCTTTCCCGTGCCGGAGAATTAGACGTACACCTCGGTGTGACGGAAGCGATTGAACATTACATCGATGCGATGAATAAGGGCCTTAAGAAGGTGATGAGCCGTATGGGTATTTCTACCCTCCGCAGCTACAGGAATGCCCAAGTGTTCGAAATTGTCGGCATTTCTTCCAAGGTTGTGGACAAGTATTTTGCTGGTACGGCGAGCCGCGTCGGCGGTATCGGCCTCGAAGAAATTGCAAAGGAAGCGCTTATGCGCTGGCGTTCTAGCATTGAAGGCCAGGGTGCGCTTCTCCCTGTTGGTGGTGAATATCGCTATCGTAAGGATGGCGAACGCCATCTCTGGACTCCCGAAGCGATTGCCAATTTGCAGATTTCTCTTCGCACTTCGGATTATGCCCGCTACAAAAAGTATGCGGCCTGCATCAATGACCAAGTAAAGCATCAAAGCACTCTCCGTGGGCTCTTTGCTTTCAAGAAGACGAACTCGGTTCCTATCGAAGAAGTGGAGCCGGCTTCTGAAATCGTAAAGCGCTTTGTGACAGGTGCAATGAGCTATGGCGCTATTTCTCAAGAAGCGCACGAAGCAATTGCGATTGCAATGAACCGCATCGGTGCAAAGAGCAACTGTGGTGAAGGCGGTGAAGATCCGAAGCGCTATGAGAAGCTTTCAAATGGAGATTCTCTTTCGAGTGCTACCAAGCAGGTAGCGAGCGGGCGCTTCGGCGTTACTTCGGAATACCTCGTGAACGCGAAGGAAATACAGATCAAGATTGCACAAGGTGCAAAGCCTGGTGAAGGCGGTCAGCTTCCTGGTCATAAGGTGAATGAAGAAATCGCACGCGTGCGCCATTCGACTCCGGGTGTCACTCTCATCAGTCCTCCGCCTCACCACGATATTTATTCGATTGAAGATATTGCTCAGCTCATCTATGATTTGCGGAATGCAAACGATGAAGCTCGCGTGTCCGTCAAGCTCGTCTCTGAAGCTGGTGTGGGTACGGTTGCCGCTGGCGTTGCCAAGGCTCGTGCCGATATGATTCTCATCTCTGGCTATGATGGAGGTACGGGGGCCTCTCCGCTTTCTTCCATCAAGCATGCCGGAGCTCCTTGGGAACTCGGACTTTCCGAGACCCAGACGACCCTTGTTTTGAACTCGTTGAGAAGCCGAGTCCGCTTGCAGGTCGATGGTCAGCTGAAGACTGGCCGCGATGTGGTGATTGGCGCTCTCCTTGGTGCAGAAGAATTCGGATTTGCAACTGCCGTTCTCGTATCTCTCGGATGCGTGATGATGCGCCATTGCCATTCCAATACCTGCCCGGTCGGCGTTGCTACTCAGGATCCCGAGCTTCGCAAACGCTTCAAGGGCACTCCGGAGAATGTAATCCAGTTCTTTATGTTCGTTGCAGAAGAAGTTCGCGAATATATGGCTCAGCTCGGCTTCCGCAAGTTCGATGAAATGGTGGGCAGAAGCGATCTTCTTGAAATGAATAAGTCTATAGATTTCTGGAAGGCGAAAGGCCTTGATTATTCTGGAATCCTCTATTCGGCATCCAAGGATCCGTCTGCGACTCATTGCACGGAACATCAGGCGACAGGCCTCGAAGGGGCTCTTGATTATGAGTTCCTCAAGGAAATCGGCGATGGTATTGAAACTGGTCGCAAGGTTGTCATTGAACATCCTATTCGCAACATTCACCGTACGGTGGGTACAATTATTTCGAGCCGTATTGCCCGCAAGTATGGTTACAAAGGCCTTCCTGATGATTCCATTACCCTTCGCTTAAAGGGGTCTGCAGGGCAGAGTCTCGGTGCATTTGGTGCTCACGGTCTTACCATTGAACTTGAAGGCGAAGCAAACGATTACATCGGGAAAGGCCTTTCGGGTGGAAAGATCATCGTCCGTCCGGCAGCGGGTTCTAAGTTTGCTCCGGAAGATAATGTTATCGGCGGAAACGTCATCCTTTATGGCGCAACTTCCGGTGAACTTTATCTCAATGGCCGCGCTGGTGAGCGTTTTGCCATCCGCAACAGCGGAGCTCTTGCCGTTGTCGAAGGAATTGGCGATCACGCTTGCGAATACATGACTGGAGGAAGAGTCGTCGTACTCGGGCCTACTGGCATTAATTTCGGCGCTGGAATGAGCGGAGGAATTGCTTACGTCTATGATGAAAATGGACGCTTTGACAGCCTTTGCAATACGGAAATGGTGGATTTGGACACGCTGGATTTGAACGATGAAAGCGAACTCAAAAAATTGCTAGAAAATCATTTGCGTTACACCTTGAGCCCCAAAGCCAAGAGAATTCTTGAAAATTGGGAACGCGAGCGTGAACGCTTTGTCAAGGTGTTCCCCATGGAGTATCGCCGCGTTCTCGGCGCCATGAGTAAGAAGGATAGTGAAGTCCCGCGCACCGCAAAAACCCGCGAATAAAGGAGAGAACTTTATGATACTCAATAAATCTTTTCTGACTGTTGCGCGCCGCGATCCGGGCGTCCGTCCTCTCAAGGAACGTGTTCACGATTATGAACCGGTTGAAATGGAACTTTCCCAAGATATCGTGCGGGAACAAGCTTCCCGGTGCATGAATTGCGGAGTCCCTTTCTGTCACGCATTCGGTTGCCCGCTCGAAAACGTTGTCCCTGAAACGAATCATGCTGTAGCCCGCGGAGAATGGAAAAAGGCCCTTGACATTTTGCTCGAAACAAGTCCTTTCCCAGAATTTACAGGTATTGTCTGCCCGGCACTTTGTGAAGGTTCCTGTGTAAATGGCCAAGATGGCTATTCTGTTACCAACCGCGAAATTGAACATACCATTATCGAAAATGGCTTTGCGAATGGTTGGGTTCTACCGAACATCCCAAAGCGTCGTATTGGCAAGCGAGTTGCGGTCATCGGTTCAGGTCCTGCCGGCCTTGCTTGCGCAGAATATTTGAATCGCGCTGGCGTGGATGTGACCGTTTATGAAAAAGC
>JALNVO010000140.1 GCA_023231365.1 Fibrobacteraceae bacterium
GTTACCAGAAAATTGTTGCGGTGTCACGTTGTTCCATCCTCACCCCTGCGGGGCCGGACTAGAGTCCGGCTCTTCGAACCCTGACGTTCCCCGAAGGGAACCGGCTTCTCGTCATAAAAATTGAGTTTTTAGAGGTGCCCTTTTATAAGAGTGGAGCAAAGAGGGAGTCAATTTTCTAGAAGAGGGAAAGTCTTTTTTACGAGCTTCTTTGATTGCCGGAAGCTCTTAAGTCTGCGTTCCGCGTTCTTCCGGGCGGCACGTTGGCCTTGGAGGGAATCTCATTTTTTTGCCGAACTCAAGAATGCGGACTTTGTTTTGCTGCAACAGGGGGGCTGCTGATTTGATGGCTTCTTAGGGGAGTTTTGAGGACAGACTAGTGCCTGGTAGTTTTCTTTTGCTTGGAAAATTTATGTTTGTTAATTTTAAATATTTTGAGAACATTTTCAAGAAGAAAGAAACGGCTTTTTTGTGTAATATTTTATTAACTACTTATTAAAATTGAATAAATTTAATCATTTTGAAGATAATGACAAAAAATATTTGTTGCGCTCAATCTGATTTATCTCTAAATTTATTTGTATGATTTTGAGAACTTACTCAAAACGAATTTATCAAAGGGTGGAAAAGATGAGAAATGTCAAAAAATCTCTACTGATTGGAGTGGCAATGCTTACGGGTGCATCGTTTGGCGCTTATGCCCCGGATCTTCCGATGGCTGGCTGGGCTACGCAGGGAGGCGGAACGACAGGTGGCGCCGGTTATGATACGGTTACCGTAAGCACTCTTTCCGATTTACAGAAATATGCGTTGGCGGGCAATAAAGTAATTCTCGTCAAGGCGGGAACGTATACGACTGCTACAAAGAATGGCATTCAAGTCGGCGATAATGTGACTATCTATGGCTACCAAGGGGCAATAATCGCTCAGACGAAGGTTACTTCGGCAACGGATAATACGGCCATTAATGTTACGGGGCATAATGTCATCATCCGCAATATCACGATCAAGGGCGCGGGTTCTTATGATTATGATGCGGGTGACTGCATGCATATTTATGGGGAAGACGGCAATGGCGATGGCGGTTCAAATATCTGGATCGACCATGTGACCATCTATGATGGTGAAGATGGTAATTTGGACGTTATTCACGCTGCAAACTACGTGACTATTTCTTGGGTGAAGTTTTCCTATACTTCTGCTTCTACCAATCATCAATTCAGCAATCTTATCGGCAATAGCGCAACGAGAACGAGTGACAACGGATATCTTAAAGTGTCGCTTCATCACAATTGGTGGGGTGATGGTGTAAAAGAACGCATGCCGCGGGTGCGTTTCGGTAAAGTGCATGTTGCGAACAATCTTTTTACGAGTAGCAGCAACAGCTATAATGTGGGCCCCGGTGTAGGCGCTAATGTGCTTGTGGAAGGGAACGTCTTTATTAATCAGAAGGATCCGCTGAAGGTTTATTCCGAAGGCGATATGACTACTTACCCGATTGTGTATAGCGTAAAGAATAATTATGGCACGAGCAATGAAAGTTCTGGTTCTGCATTTACTCCGTCTTATACGATGGGTATCACGGATGTAAGCACGCAAGCGAAGGCAACCCTGCTCCAGGATTCCATTGAGGCTTATGCGGGAGCGACGCTTCCAGATCCGCGCACGACAACGACTTCTTCCTCTTCTGTAGCAGTGTCTTCATCTTCTGTCATGTCTAGTTCGTCTTCTGCTGTATCCAGTTCTTCTGTGAATTCTAGCTCTTCTGCGGTAATTTCGTCCAGTTCCTCTGTGGTTTCCGGTGCGGCGACTCTGGAAAAGCATGGTGCGGGCCCTTCGACACAAACTGTTGCTCAGGGTTCCGCCATCGATGATTTCTATTTTACTTGGACGAATGCGACAGGGGCTGTTGTGACGGGCCTTCCAGATGGCGTCACGACTTATATAGATGGTACGGATATTTATATTACGGGTACTGTATCTTCTACGGCGGCTTTAGGCGACTACGACTTTATCGTAACGACGACGGGAGCAACGACGAATGCGACTAAGGCTGGTACGATTACTGTGACGACGGTTTCTTCTTCTAGTGTTGCGGAGTCTTCTTCCAGTGGGGGCCAGGATGCGATTGTAGATGTTTCATTTACGAAGACTTCCTTCGGTGTAACTCCGAATACCATCTCCACTTCTGCGGTGGTTCATTTTACGGCAATGAAGAGTGGTGCTGCCCGTCTTGTGGTAATGAACGTCCTCGGCAACGTTGTCCGCAGCGAAAGCTTTGATGCCAAGGCGGGCGAGAACAGCGTGAATTTCTTCCGCAACAATCTTCCGTCTGGCACGTACTATATGAGTGTTCGCGTGGATGGAGTGAACAACTCTCAAAAAGTGATGATAAAGTAATTCCTGCAATCACCCAAAACCGGGAAGGCTGGCGTCGAACGACGTCGGCCTTCTTTTTTATGATGATGCCGCTCGTCCGGGTTTGACTTATTACTGTGCGTCTTAGACTTTCTTTGCTGTAGGACTTGACGATACCGGTTGCACATTTTGTTATTGGTGAAGTTTTGTATTTTTATCATTATGAATAAATTTATTGCTGTTGCTTTCTGCTTTTCCCTCTCGTTTGGAGATCTCCCCAAAGGAGTGGAACAGAATTTTATTAAAAGCTGTGTAGTAGGGTCGGATTCTGTTTTGTGCTCTTGTGTGTTTGGCAAAGTCCAGAAGAAATATTCCCCAAAAGAATTTGATGCAATAGAACTTACTCTCAGTAAAGGTAAGCAGGATTCGGCTTATTCGGATTTTTTGAATTCTGCAGTAAAATCTTGCAATGTAGAATTGAACTCCGGTTCTGCCGCGGGAGCACTTGCCGGTATTTCGGGCAATAAAACGGATGCTCAGGGTGGTTATACTGCATCTCCGGATGAAAAGGCTTTTGTGCAAGGACTTTTATCCGTAGTCCTTACTTCTCCGGAATACAAGAAAATGTTCCGCACGGAATGTGCTGCGGAGCTGGTTTCCTTTTTTGGCTTGAATCAAGCGAATGCGTCTTGCGATTGCGCTTATCAGAAACTGCTGAAAGATAATGATGGGGCGCTGGTGATGTCCTTGCTCGATGAGTCGTCCGGGAAATTAAATGGTTCTTTGACAATAGAACTTTTTATTCCTTGCCTTCCAAAGACTTATCCTCCAGAGATGAAAAAAATGCTTTTGGATACTTGTGTTACCAGTGCTCCGCGTCCTGTGTGCGATTGCATGCTGAAAGATTTGGAAAAAACGCTCACTTTGGAGCAGTTGGTACGAAAATCGATGATGGATCCGTCTTTTTTAGAAGGCTATGTAACGGGTGCCGTGCTTAAATGCCAGGATAAATAAGCTGGTGATGATCGCGTAGAAATCTTTTTTATCTAGTGCGATTAAAAAAATTTATTTTAGGGCACAAAGGAGTTGTTATGTCTATTTATTCCAAGGTACTTTTATCTTTGGTTGGTGCTGCTGTATTTGCCGTACCGGCTTTTTCTGCGGAAACGCTCACATTTGACGTTTCTGCGACACATCAAAAAGTGGAAGGCTTTGGCGGAGGCGTCGTCTATTACCAAAATTGGATTATGGCGATGGAGGATACTGCAGCCGTATTTGATACCGCTTTTACGGGCCTTGGCCTTTCGTTCCTGCGCATGGGAAACTGGATGCAGAATGATTCTGTTTCTAGTAACATTTCAAGTGATGTCGCTATTTACAAGGCGGCAAAGGCTCGCTTGGGAAACCGCCTCAAAGTAGAAATGTCTTCTTGGACTGCACCGGATTCCATTAAGGCTAGCGGTAAACTGAATGGAATAGAGGCTTGCGATTCCGCAGCGAAGAAGTGCTCCGATAACACTCTGTCGAAGGATGGTTCGGGGAACTACAAGTATGCGTCTCTTGCGAATTGGTGGAAGAAGACGTATCAGGCGTACACCGACAGTGGAATAAAAATTGACTATGTATCGTTGCAGAACGAGCCGGATATGAATGCGAGCTATGCGCAGACTCTTTTTGATCCTACTGAAGACGATTCTCTTGCCGGTTATGCTCAGGCTCTTGCTGTGTTCCGCGATACGATGAACACGCTTGCAGATCCGCCGAAAATTCTCGGACCTGAAGTCCTTGGCATTGGCTACAATAATTTTGAAAATTATACGGATGCTTTCTTATCGTCGGATGATGTAGATGGTTATGCCTTTCACATGTATCACGCAGGGAGTGGAAATGATAATGCTCAAACGAATTACGGTGTTCCTTCTAATTTTTCGACGGCTTTAAACGGCATTTCCACTTATTATTCGGAACAGAAACCGATGATCATGACGGAATATTGTACGCTTAAATCTCCTTTGGCAAGCAATATGCTTGGCCTTGCCCGCGTTATCCGCGAAGCCTTTATTGAGGGCAATGTTTCGGGCTACATTGATTGGGAACTTCTTTGGGGAGGTGAGGGTGATATGGTTGGAGCTTGCCCTAAGGGCTGGGGTAGCTGTGGCTCTGAAGATAAATTAATAATTTCCCCTGAATATCACGGTATGCGCCAATACTCGAAATTCGTTGGCCCGGGCTGGTACCGCATTGATGTGTCTCTTTCGGATGCAAATCTGGAGGCGATCGCGTTCACTAACAATTCAGATTCTGTTTCTGTTATCGTCATCAATCCAAGTTCTACGGCAGCAACTTTGGATTACGCTCCGGATGGCTATGGCCTTGTGGATGTAATCCAATCTACGGTAAATGGCAAATATTCCAAGCAGATTACGCTTTCTACTTGTGCCGTGCTTCCGGATAGTTCCGTGACGACTTTTGTATTCAAGAAAGGAGCAACCGCTCCGACGACTACCACTTGTGAAGATGAAACGAGTGAACCGGATCCTGTTGAAACGGTTGCAAAATACGTCATTGCCGATTTTACGAACGGCGAGCTCGGTTCTTGGACTTCTGATGTAGAAGCAGGATCTCCGAGTTTAATGACGACCGAACTGGATGGTTTTAGTTCTTATGTTTATATTCCTTTTGCAAATTGTACGCAGAGTTCTTGTGGCTATCAGGATGTGCTTTATACGCTTGCCGATAGTATTATCACTGATGGCACGCTTGAAAAGTGCTCTACTATCTATTATGTCGCTCACGCGGCGGCAACTTCGGGATATAGTGATTTTAATGCAGGCGCGGCAGGCGATGCCTATATTGATTCTGCCTATGGTATAAGCCTTTCTTCTGAATGGGATACAATTGCAGTGGATCTTTCGAGCGATTCAACAAATGCGAGTACAAAACTCAAGTTCAACAGCAATTATGTGGGTATGTACCTCGCGAGCGTTCTTGTTTCTGGTTGCACGGGTTCTTCCCTTTTTGCGGATGCAATTCCTGCCCAAGTTAGTCTTTCAAATAAAACATCGCGTACTTCTGCGGTTTATGATCTCCGCGGTCGCTTGATGTGGAAGGGAATTCTCGGTGAATCGGATTTCTCTCGCCATGAATTGAAGCTAAAAAATCTCCGCCCCGGCGTATATATGGTTAAAACGCGTAATAGCACAGTAAGCGCTGTCAAGAAGTGATTTCTTTTGAACCCATAGGCATCTTTCATAGCAGGGCTTCGTATAAGTACGAGGTCCCGCGACAGGGGGTGTTTTTTAAAGGCCATCCCGGCCGGATAGACTTTTCCCCCCATAAAAATTTTGAGGAAGCGCTTCGGGATCTAGAGGGCTTTGAACGCATTTGGCTCATTTTTGTTTTTGATAAGAATGAAGGGTGGCGTCCGATGGCGAGGCCGCCTGTGCCGCCCTTGAACCGCGATCGCGTTGGCGTATTTGCTTCGCGTTCGCCTTACCGTCCGAATCCTGTTGGTCTGAGTTGTGTCAAGCTCTTGAAAATAGAAGGGCTCTCCCTTTTTGTAGATGAAGCGGATCTTCTAGATGGCTCTCCGATTTTAGACATTAAGCCCTACATTCCCAAAGCGGACGCATTCCCCGACGCAAAAGCGGGCTGGGTTGATTCCCAAAGTCAAGAGGCCTGGAAAATTTTTGCTTCGGAAGAGTTCAAAAAAGAAAGCGATTGGATTGCGGAAGCTTGCGGCCTTGATATTCTGAGTTTTGCCGAATGTCAATTGATGAATAGCCCATTCGACAGTAGCCGTCGCCGCGTGAAAGTGGATGCACGAAATCAAAAAGCGGAACTTGCATTTCGCACGTTCCGTCTCGATTTTTCGTTCGATGCAAGTAAGCGGGATATTACTTTGTTGCAAATCCGCAGCGGCTATTCCGCAGAAGAATTGGCTTCATCAGAAGATCCGTACAGCGATAAGGAACTTCACTTGGCGTTTTTATCGCATTTTGCACAGGTTCCGAAGGCATAGAGCTGCGTGCGGCTTAAGCTGAACCCTGCGGGGAGTTTCTTCTTGATGTCGTCGGGAGCGACAAATACGTCGTAGATGTGCTTGCATTTTTCACATTCAAAGTGAATGTGCGGGGACGTATCCGCATCGTAGTGCAAGCTGCCGTCGCCAAAGTCAAGAGAAATCACGAGCCCGTTTTCTTTGAGCATTTCAAGTGTATTGTAAACGGTTGTCCGCGATAGCGTTGGTATCTGTGGAAAGAGATCCGTATAAATCGTGTCCACAGTCGGGTGGTTCTTGCGGGTTTTGAGATAATCCAAGATGCGCACCCGCTGAATGGACGGGCGAATATTTTTCGAACGGAGCGATTCCTGCGCAGTTTCCATCGTGGCCTCTTCTTCAGTTTAAATCAAAGTCTTTAAAAAGAGAGGCGAAATATTCGCCTCTCTTTTCCCATACCCTATACAAGTCTCATTTTCCGAAATACCGTTTGAGAAGGCCTTCGAAGGCAGAACCGTGACGTGCTTCGTCCTTGCACATTTCGTGCACGGTATCGTGAATCGCGTCATAGTTGAGTTCTTTTGCTCTTTTGGCGATAGCGAGTTTTCCTTCATTAGCGGCTGCTTCTGCGACAACGCGGAGTTCGAGGTTCTTTTTGGTGTCCGGATAAACTACTTCTCCTAGGAGTTCTGCGAACTTGGATGCATGTTCCGATTCTTCAAAAGCGATGCGTTTATAAGTTTCGGCTACTTCCGGGAATCCTTCGCGGTCAGCCTGGCGGCTCATCGCCAAATACATGCCGACTTCGGTGCATTCGGCAGTGAAGTTTTCGCGGAGTCCTTGCACGACTTCCTTGTCAAGACCTTGAGCAATACCGATTCTGTGTTCGTCAGCCCACTTTATCTTGTTTTCGGAAGACGGCTCCTCTTTGAGCTTGAACTTGGAGCGCGGAGCTTTGCACTGGGGACAGACTTCCGGAGCTTCTTCGCCGATGTGTACATAACCGCAGACTGAGCA
>JALNVO010000141.1 GCA_023231365.1 Fibrobacteraceae bacterium
CACTACTGTCCAAAACAGCTAAGGGGCGAAAGCAAAGCTTTGCTATTTGAGTTAAAATCATCATTTTTCTTATTCCTCTGAAAACAACCCCCTCCCCTGAGCCTGCTGTCCGAAAAGACATAGGTTCTGCTGGTAGTTCCGTGTCGTCTCCGGTGGTGGAATGAATGGATTGGAAAGCCAGTCATTCAAGGAAATACACCGGAACAAGCTGATCCGCAGCATCATGACCATATTCGAGAATGAAAAGCTCTTTTCCTTGCATTGATTTCGCCTGCTGTCCGAAATCTGCTTCAGGTGATTCAGGAGCACAATGGCACAGAGAGCACAGTAGATCTGTGTCTTGACGGCATTCTCCGATGTGCCCACGAATGATTTGATCTTCAGGTTCTGCTTGATCTGCTTGAAGAAAAGCTCCACTTGCCATCTTTGCCTGTAGATGCCCGCAATGGTCGTGGCGCCGAACTTCAGGTTGTTGCACAGAAGGACAAGCTCCGTCTTCTTTTCATCGTCCCATACGACAACCCTGCGCAGGCAATGCCCGCAGGCTTCCCCTTTCCGGCTTGTAAGCTCTATGACCTCGTCACTCACAACATTGCCCTTCCGGGGCGGGGCATGGGTTTCAACGACCCTGTAGGCAGCGTTGGATTTGAGCCGTGTCACGAACCATACATCCCGCCCGCTCATTTCGCCGAAGAGTTCGTAATCCACGTATGCCCTGTCCATCGCAATGACGCTGTGCGGCGGAAACAGGTTCGGGTTACCGGTGAACATGGCGCGGAAAGCGTTGCCGTCATGAACCCTTCCATGGGTCGTGTCGGCGAATACAGGGATAAGTCCGTCGTGATCCAGAACTGTATGAACTTTCACGGCTCCCTTCTTGTGATGGAACTTTGCCCATGGATAAACGCTGAGGCACAGATCTATCGTAGTTGAATCTACACTGAACAGCTTTCCCTTGAATCCCCTGGACTTGCTCTTGCGGGATAGCCCGGGCTGAATCCTCGCGACAAGATTCCCGGACATGTCGCGGTAGATCTCCCAGCTCCGGTGCTCGTTTGCGTAGGCGAGTGTGGACTTGCTGGGAGTCCTGTCTATGCCCATGTGGTTGAGATTGCCGCCCTGCATCGCCATTCCCTGAGTGATTTCACGAAGCGAGTCGGCCCCGGAGATGTACGCAAAAAGCATGGTGATGAACTGGCTGCGGCAGCTGATTCCTTTTGCCGCATGGTCCCCGGAGTACTTCTGGACGATGTCTTCGAATGCTTCCCAGCGGATATGCTGTAGGATTTGCGAAAAAATATGACTACTTTTCATCTGCCGGTTCCTTCTTGGTTTATTGAGTGTCGTAACCCAAATTTACCTAGTCGGATAACCGGCATTTTTTTTGATGTTCAGGCAGCGGTCAAATCACTATACGCATAAATTGTTTTGGACAGTAGTGAATCTGAATATAACCAGAAGAGAGATAAAGCAGCCAGTCAGAGTATACGCTGCCTCAGGGACTCCTCTGCGCAAGGCTCTGTGGATACCTCTTCTGGAACGGAAACTTCAGCGCCAACCTACGGCACAATGACAGACAAACGAGACGGGCAGACCTACTACACCGTTGTCATTGGCACGCAGACATGGATGGCGGAGAACCTGAATTATGCCGTGGACAGTTCTTGGTGTTACGAGAACAAAACGGAGAACTGCACTGCATATGGACGTCTATATCAGTGGGCGGCGGCGATGAAACTCGCCCCGGAATACAACGATATCCTGTGGGGCTTAAGCGATGCGGATCACCAGGGAGTCTGCTCCGCAGGTTGGCATATGCCGAACAATGCGGAATGGCAGACGCTGTTTGATTTCGTGGATGCGAACAACGGGGATGAAGGCGTTGGTCGGAGCCTGAAAAGCACCGTAGGTTGGGAAACGGGGAAATTTATTTCCGTGGGCACCAATAGGTTCGGATTTTCGGCTCTTCCCGTAGGACAGCGTCTTTATGGAAAATATGGAGAACTTTTTGACTTCCCATACGAAGCCTCTTTCTGGAGCAGTTCCCAGCAAACTGGGCGCTATTCTTATGCTTATCACTGGGTGTTGGGAAATTCGCTGGGAGATGGTGACACCTTTTATTGTGATGGCGAGATTCGAACTATAGCAATAAGTGTCCGCTGCCTCAAAAATGACTGAGGCCGGAAAAGGAGCATAAAATGTCCAGAATACTTTGTCATCAGAACCTGAAAGAAGTTAGCCACTTTTTCTCTTATTTGCCCACGACCGGAACGCGGATTATAAATGGGGTAAATGAAATTTTTACAAGAAGAGACAAAAAATGAAAGAAATAAATACAAAGTACAAACGTTCGCCATGGAGCCTTGTTCTCGGAGTCTTCGCCCTGTCACTTGCGGCCTGCGGCGGGGATTCCTCAACGTCATCTACAGGTTCCAGCGAATGCACGAACACTTATGGAATCAACACCGTCACAGACTGTCGGGATGGCCAGACCTATGCAACGGTCGTCATTGGCACGCAGACGTGGATGGCGGAAAACCTGAACTATGCGGTGGACAGCAGCTGGTGTTACGACAACAACGCGGACAGCTGCGCGAAATATGGGCGGCTCTACCAGTGGGCTGCGGCGATGGCTCTGGATGCTGCCTATAACAGTATCACATGGGGCGGAAGCGATGTGAACCATCAGGGCGAGTGCCCGAGCGGGTGGCACGTGCCAAGTGATGCCGAGTGGACGACGCTTGAGAACTTTGTGGGTGGTCCAAGCACGGCGGGGACTGCGCTCAAAAGCATGAACGATTGGTATGACGACGGTAACGGGGCGGATGCGTACGGCTTTTCGGCACTCCCTGCGGGCTATCGCTACCGCAGCGGCGGCTTCAACCGTGCGGGAGAGTGCGCGTATTTCTGGAGCGCTACTGGGAGCGGTATGGTTGACGCTTCCCGCCGGGTCTTGTGTCATGACCTCGCGGTTATACGCACGCTGATCGCTTCCGACGAGGATGGCGCATTCTCCGTCCGTTGCGTCAAAGATTGACAGGAGAGAGCAAAAATGAAAAAATATTTCGTTTCAAAGAACCGGATTTACAGGGGATTTGAATGTCTGACAGGAGCCTTGTGCGGGATCCTTTTCGCCTGCACCTCCAATGGATCGGACACTGTCATCGTGCCGTCCGCGCCGGCGTCTACAATCATTGCCGCAGCCATCCCGGATTCCATCCAGACGAAGATGGAAAATTACATTCCGATCTACGAAGGCTCTACGCCTCCCGTCATCACGGGAACGTATGTGATAAGTCCCGAGAAACTGGTCTATGCGACCGATGACATATCTACTTTGACTTCTTTCAATGATACTTATATCCGCTTTTCGGATCAGAATACCACCACCAATCGTGCCGTTTACGATGAAAGACAAGGAACCAGTACGGCACACAGCGACGATGTGCTGGTGATCGGTTCCGGGAACAATTTCACCGCCTACTTTGTTTCCACAGGGACATCAAGTGGAATATATGTCAAAACAACTACCGTCATCTCTGGGACTAAGACGACTTCTGGAATATCGGGTTTGCGCTATGCGTTCGTGATGGTGGACAAGGGTGCGGACCCGAATGATACTTTGGTGGCGGTCGGAACTTTCCGGGTGTTCAAGGATAATGACGGGCTTGCCGCCAACGCCGTGTGGCCGACGGCCCTTCTTCTGAAGACAAGAGCGGCTTCTGCTTTAAGTAACAAATCGCGATCCTTCCTGAGCAGTGAGAGGATTCAATGACCATATTTTTTAAGGCCCTGTTTCTTTCTTTTGTCATTGCGATTTCCGCTTTCGGTAACGATATCATGCACTGGCCGAAGGATACCACGTCCTCCTATCTGAACCGGTTTTCCGTTGGCCTTCGGCTTGGACTCAATTTTTCCACCATGGCGTATTCCGACCCGACAATAGATAATTACGCGTATTCTCCGCAGGCGGGGGGAATATTCGGATTCCTTGTGGAATACGAATTTTCGAAACATATCGCCTTCCGGACGGATTTCCTTTTTCTCGAGAAGGGCGGCGAAATCAGCGATAACGGCTTCTCCTATGAATTTCACCCCTGGTATGCGGATATGGCGTTTCCGATCATTTATCAATTCGATCCAGTAGGATCCATCCGTCCATATTTCTTTACCGCTCCCGTTCTGGGCTTCGCTTACGGAGGCAACATCCATATCGAGGAGGGGAATGATTCCTGGAGTACGGGTATTTCCGATGCTTCCATCGCTCCATTGGAATTCAGTTTAATGGTGGGCGCGGGTGTTAAATTCCCGACCAGAATTAAAAATCATATTGTCGTGCCATCCATGGAACTTTCCTACTGTGCGGGATTGACAAACACCTATTCCGATCAGGAACTGAACGGGAAGGCCAACGGGCTCAATCAATCCGTATATTCCATAGACGGCAAGCGGAAGAACCGCGGCGTGCAGATAACGTTCGCCGTGGCTGTCCCATTGAGTGAGTTCAAAAAGTCCGTGAAAAAGAAAACGGAACCGGTCCATGAGAAAGAAGCCGTTGTTCCGCAACCCACACCGGATACGTCCGGAGACGTTCCCTCCATCAGTTGTTCTTCTATTGAAGAGATTAATCAACTGATTGATGCAAAGCAAAGTGTGAATAGTAAAATTATCTGTATGACGAATTTGAATTTCAAATGGAATGAAAGTGCTTTGGATGAAAATTCTAAAGAGTACCTCAGCGAAATCGTCCTTTTGCTTAAGCGGATTCCCACGATGAAGATGAACATCAGCGGGCATGCGGATAGCACCGGTTCAGCTCAATATAATATGAAACTTTCAAAAGAACGTGCTTTGCAGGCTTATGAATACCTGATAGGCCATGGAATTGTGAAAGATCGGCTACAGTACATTTATTTTGGGGCATCGCGACCGTTATATACAAATGATACGGAAGAACATCGCGCTCAAAATCGCCGGGTGGAGTTTGAAATCGTTGAATAGTAACGTAACATAAAAACATCAAACAAGGATAAATATGAAGATAAAAATCTTCTTTCTTTTGAATTTATTTCTGGCCTCTACGATCTTTGCACAATATTCAGAGGAGGCTTCGGACATTCAAAGCGATCCGAATGCTAGGAACCGGATCATTCTCCTACTTGACGGAGGTGTTTTAAAAAACAAAGATTTTATCAAACAGGAAGCAGAAAATATTTCCTTGGAAGACAGACAGATTCTGTATAATTCCCGCGAGAAAGGGGGCTCTGCCGGGTATGCGGCCCTCAACACCGTGATAGGTTTCGGCGTAGGTTCCTTTGTTCAAGGGGATGTTTCGAGTGGGGTTGTTCTTTTACTCAGTGATGTAGTAGCGATATCTGGGCTTGCCACCGCACAAAGCAATACCATGGTATATCTTAGCTTGGGAGTATATGCATTGACCGTAATAGATGGCATTATTTTCCCGATCTGCTATACTCATAAATACAACCGAACTTTGAAGGAATCACTGCGCTTGGATGAGCCTGCATCTATATCCATGCGTCCCCTGATTCTGGATAACGGGGCCGTAGGGATGTCCGTGGCCTTGAATTACTGATGATCAGGTGCTAAATGAGAGGGATGAATTTTTCGGGGTAAATAATTGACGGTTCACAATATCAACAAAGGATAAAAAATGAAAAAATATTCTATCATAATTTGCGGGCTATTCTTCATAGGAATGATGGGATGCTCCGAATCACCATCCAGCAGCGACAACAATTATGCCGCGCCATCAAGTTCCTCTGTGGTGACTCCTGAAACTTCATCAAATTCACAAGCCTCCGTATGGACTTTTTCCTACACATACAAAAGAACTATGTATACCAGCGGTTCTTATAGTCGTGCCACTATAGGAAATTATGTAGCTCGTGTTCAAGTTCTGCCTTCAGGTCTCTGGTATGCATGCTTTTATGCAAACGGCAGTAATGTCGGCTGTGATGAAGATATGACGGGTTCAACATTTGTAAATAATGATGGCGATAATGTGGTGTCCCTGACTCGTTCTGATGGTTATTTTGTCTATATCACGGATACCTGGATCCACTGGGGCAATAAAAACAAAACGAATTACAACAGTTGGTCCAAATCCAGCACACTTTTCAAACGCGAGCCTGAACGAGAGGAATAAAAAATTTGAGTTCAATCTAGGGTCCATTCAATGGAATGGACCTCTTTTCGATCGAATCATAAGGAATACTTTATGAAAAGTCAGTTTCCATCCAGAAAATTTTACCGAAAATTTCGGTATGCGTCCCTTATTTTCTGGTGCTTGTTCTCCACATCTTTTTTCTCTTCGTGTCTGGATTCCGGTAACAGCACAAATAGTACTGGCGTGGAAACGTCATCTTCTTCGGCGGAATCTTCCAGTTCTTGGAATTTAAGTGCGGGAAATACCGGAATTGATATTGATACCAATTCCTACAGCAGAGAGTTCGAAGTAAATTATGAACTTCTTTATGGTTATTACTATAAGGCGGGTGACGAACTGGACAGCATAGCCTATTATGAAAAGAAGGCGGATCCGAATCGTTATAAAGTGCAATTCCGCGATGTTGCCGATGTCCTGTTCATGTATGCTGCCATGTCCGATCTTTTCACTCGTTATTACCCCTATGCCTATGCGAAGGAATTATGGTCTAATGTAAGCGGAGATGGGGTGGACGCTTCTGTTTTTTTGGATTCCCTTTCTGGAATCCCGGTTATCAGAATCACTGAATTTTTGGCAAGTACGAAAGCAAGCGGTCAGGGTACTTCCAGAGAATTCCAAGATGCCTTGGAAAAAACAGCTGGAGCGCGATCCACGGTGCTTGATTTACGTGATAATCCGGGAGGGAATGTGGATCAATGTGAATCCATGGCGGCTATGCTTCTTTCAAAAGGCGACACGGTTGTTGTTGAAAAAAGAACAGAATCCGATGCTTATTATGAAATTCAAAAAGACACCACAATTTATGACATCGCCACGAATGATGGTATAGGGCACGGACGATATTATGTGCTTCTTTTGGATACGGCAAGCGCAAGCTGTACCGAAATTTTTGCGTCTTCTTTGGCCGCCAACTTGAATGCTCCGATCGTTGGCATGACTTCTTTCGGGAAGGGAATCGGTCAGTATTATTTTTCCACTCCCGATTCCGGCCTTGCGACAATAACGGGATTGCGCTTTTTTGATAAAAACGGAAAAAG
>JALNVO010000142.1 GCA_023231365.1 Fibrobacteraceae bacterium
AACCTGATACTGAAGAACCTCCGCTGGAAGAATCGCATGCTGAGAGCATGAATACAGTGGAAAGCAATCCGAACCCAAATACAATACTTTGTTTCATATTTTTCTCCTGATAATTGTTTGCGCCTTATAAGTCCCTTCACTAACATTTTGAACTTGCAAAACCGGCTTAAAAACTAAAAGCAGCCCTTTTCGCACCAAACAAAACATACCCCTCTAAATCCGCAGCGGGCCCAAGGCCAGCATTTATAAGCGTTCAAAAGGAATTGATGAATCTATTTGAACATGAATGAAATTCCCTATAAAGACAGATAAAAGATAGATAAAATCTATCAAAAAAAGACCCCGGTTTTACCCGAGGTCCTTTAATTTGTTTACGAAAAGTTACTTGGAAGCGTCCTGAGAAGCGATTTCCGTCATACCGCGCATTCTTGCACGGAGCCAAGCACCGATTTGCTCTGTCGGATGCTGACGGATAGCCGCGTTTACTTCTATCAAGCGGTTGTTGTCCACCGCAAAGCTCTTGCCCTGACCATAAACTTCACCGAGGTCTTCCTTAGTGATCTGCTTCATGAAATCCTTGAGAAGCGGCATGCAGCGGTTCGCAAAGAGGTAGCAGCCGTATTCCGCAGTATCGCTAATCACGCGGTTCATCTCGTAGAGTTTCTTGCGGGCGATAAGATTTGCAATGAGAGGAACTTCATGCAAAGACTCATAATAAGCAGAAGCAGGTTTCATACCCGCTGCTGTCATCGTTTCAAAAGCAAGTTCAGAACCGGCCTTGACCATAGCGATCATCAGAACGCCGCGGTCAAAATATTCCTGCTCGGAAATTTTGTCTTCGGAAGCCGGAGTCTGTTCGAATGGGGTCTTACCTGTTTCTTCACGCCAAGTAAGGAGGTCCTTATCACCTGCTTCCCAGTCCTTCATCATCGTAGAAGAGAATGCGCCAGAAATGATATCGTCCTGATGGCGTTCATAGAGAGGCTTCATGATCTTCTTCAATTCTTCGGAAAGTTCGAAAGCGCGGATCTTGGCCGGGTTGGAAAGGCGATCCATCATATTCGTGATACCACCATGCTTAAGAGCTTCGGAAACGGTTTCCCAACCGTATTGGAGAAGCTTGGAAGCATAAGCCGGCTTGATTCCAAGCTTGACCATGTGGTCAAAGCCGAGGAGAGTACCCGTCTGGAGCATCCCGCAAAGAATGGTCTGCTCACCCATCAGGTCTGACTTCACTTCTGCAATGAAGGAGCTTTCAAGAACACCGGCGCGGTCTGCATGGAGGCCAGCCGCATAGGCCTTAGCATATTCCATACCCTTTCCTTCCGGATCGTGATCCTTCTGGACGGCAATAAGGCAAGGCATACCAAAACCGCGGACATACTCAGCGCGGACTTCAGAACCCGGGCCCTTAGGAGCAACCATGATGACCGTAATGTCTTCACGGATCTGCTGACCTTCTTCGATCATGTTGAATCCGTGGCTATAAGAAAGAGTTGCACCCTTTTTCATCAGCGGCATAATCTGCGGAATCACCATGTGATGCTGCTTATCGGGTGTCAAATTCAGAATGAGATCTGCAGTTGGGATCATTTCTTGATAAGTACCAACCTTGAAGCCGTTCTCCGTGGAGTTTTTCCAAGAGGCGCGCTTTTCCTTAATTGCCGATTCGCGAAGCGTGTAAGAAACATCCAGCCCACTATCACGAAGGTCGAGACCCTGGTGGAGTCCCTGAGCACCGCAACCGACAATGACGATCTTCTTGCCTTTAAGAGCATCCGTGCCACGAGCAAACTCGGATGCTTCCATAAAACGGCAATGACCCAATTCCTCAATCTGTCTGCGGAGAGGAAGCGTATTGAAATAATTCATTTTAACCTCTTTTTAAAATAAAATGCTGCTAAAAATGTAGCAAAAACATATAGATAAATTCAAAAAATCCATAAAAAAAGACCTGCGGAAATGCAGGTCTCTTTGAAGTCCGAAAAAATATTACTTCTTTGCTTCGGCAGCCGGAGCAGCCTTGGCATCGCCTGCGGCTGGAGCAGCACCAGGGGCAGCACCAGGAGCGGCTGGAGCAGCGGCACCTTCGGCAGGAGTCGCGGCGGCTGGAGCAGCAGCGGCGGCACTTGCGAGAAGCGCTTCAGCAGCAGCGGCTTCCTTAGCAGCCTTAGCCTTGGTAGAAATCGTGAATACGACGGTACGGGCCGGAGAAGCGAGTTCAATGCCTTCAAGTTTGAATTCCTTTGCATAGAACGTTGTACCAGCGTGGAAATCCGTAACGTCAAGAGAAATATTCGTAGGAATCTTCTCAGGAAGAGCCGAAACTTTAAGATAATGAGCGATCTGAGAGAAGAGACCGCCTTCGTTCTTCACACCGACCGGAAGACCTTTGAGGATAACCGGAACGCGAACCATCAATGGCTGAGTAGCATCGATTTTGAGGAAGTCGATATGTTCAATCTTGAGAGAGATGGAATCCTTCTGGTAAGAATAGATGACAGCCGGATTGCCCTTTTTGCCATCAATTTCAAGATCCAGAAGAGTATAGCGCTTGCCCGGAACGAGTACTTTAGAAATGTCCACGGCACTAACGCTGATACTTACTGCCTCTTGACCCTTACCATAATAGACTCCGGGAATCATGCCTTCTTTGCGAAGACGACCGGTTCCACGGGACGAGCCCGATACTCTCGAGGTTGCTTTGAGTGTTGTAAGTTCCATTAGAATCTCCAATTAATAAAAAATTCCTATTGGGGTAGCTGGACTCGAACCAACGAATAACAGAATCAAAATCTGTTGTCTTACCAACTTGACGATACCCCAAGGGGGACCCCAAAAATAGTAAAGAATCTCAAAAAGCACAAGGCATCAAGCAAAAAAACCGGGAAAGAATCTCGTTACCGCCACAAAACGCGCGCTAGGGGCAATCCTTGTAGAAGCCTTTTCCGCGAGTTTTGCATCATCAAAAAAACCAAAGACGGAGGCACCCGATCCAGACATCAGGGAAAATTCAGCACCAAAATTGAGAAAGTTCTTCTTCATTTCTGCAATCAGCGGGAACTGCGGAAGTACGGATTCTTCAAACTTGTTAAAAGAACCGACGCCCAAAGAGAGGTAATCAGAAGCCTTGTAAGCCTCCCAGCGCGCATTTCCCGAAGGCTTGCAGCCCGCATACGCAGCCTTAGTCGGCACGGCACATAGAGGCGTCGCAATCAAAAGCGCCGAATTTTTCGGAAGTTCAATGGAAGAAATCTGCGTAAGTTTATCGCCAATCCCCTCGGCAAGAGCGCTCCCCCCGCGAACAAGAAAAGGAACATCAGCCCCCAAACGGGCTCCTAAAATAGCGAGATCATCGAATGGAGCTTCTATTCCCCACAACTTATTTAAAAGGCGTAGAGCAGCAGCAGCATCAGCACTACCTCCGCCGAGCCCCGCACCGAGAGGCATCTTCTTTTCCAAAAAAAGCGAAGCCCCCTGTTTTACGGAATAGCGTTCTTTTAAAAGCAAGGCAGCCCGGTATACCAAGTCGGACTCCAAAGGATAATCCTGGGGTTTGTTGTAACGGAGCGAAACCACACCAGAAGAGTCCAATTCGCAAGAAAGCATATCACCGACATCTACCGTCTGAAATAGAGTTCCCAAATCGTGATAACCGTCTGGACGCCTAGAGAGAATGTCTAAAAAAAGATTGATTTTGGAAGGTGCGTATTCTTTAAGCATATAACCATTTATGGCTTGTTATGTTCCAGCGTATCGCAAACGAACACCGTATCGTGAATATAGACCGTATCGCGGAACAGGAGCGCCATCACAGGTTCCTTTGCCAACACAACCGCGATTGAAGAAGAGGACGTTTCAAAAGAGGAAGAACTGGGCGGAAGGGCAGAGGACGAAGAAGCCTGAGCAGAACTAGAAGACACTGCGGAACTCGACTGCTGCGCACTTTGTGCGGAAGAACTCGAATGAGCTACAGAAGATTTACCCTGGGCTTCAATTTCTAGAACGAGCTCGTCGCGCTGTCCGCGGAGTTCCTTCAAGTGATATTTAATACGGGACTTCTTCTGCGGACGGCGCTCGCGAGAATAAGCCTGCTCCTCGGAATGGATCTGCTTATCGAGGTCGGCCAGCTTCTGATAGAGCTCGCCCTCTCCCTGAGGTTCCTCCGATGGGTCGAAAAAACCGACAAAAGATTGCCAGAGGGACTTTTTAGGGGCATCTTCCGCCAATGCCAGCACAGAACAAAAAAGCAAGCCAAAGAGAAAAATTCGTTTCATACTCCTAAGAATAAAAATTTTTATTAAATTTGGAAGGCTCGCGGGAATAGCTCAGTTGGTAGAGCGTCAGCTTCCCAAGCTGAATGTCGAGGGTCCGAGTCCCTTTTCCCGCTTAGAACAAAAAAACACCTTTTTTCAAGGTGCTTTTTTGTTTTAAACATTAAAATATTGAGTTTAAGGCCAAGCCCCTAAAAATCAGCCGCAGAACCAAAATTTATTTATTACTTTGTACAATATGACTTCAAAATTAGTGAGTTTCTCATCTTTCAATTCTCCAAAAAAAGATCTAATCTACAAAGGCTTGATCTTTACCATTTTTCTCATCATTCTAGGAATTGACTGTTTAATTCATTATTCGGATGGAGATGACGCAATATTCTTACAAACCGTTTCTGAATACAAATTCTTTGATTTCTTAAAAATGCGCTATATTTCCTGGTCAGGCAGGCTTGCTGCGGATGCTGCAGCCTATATCCTATTCTCGCTCCCTTTGTTTGTCTGGCGAGTACTCAATGCGGTCGCTATTTGTTCCATCATTCACCTTTTGATTCAGGGTCTACTAAAAAAAATCAACCCGCTGATTTCAATACTAGTCGCGGCGACAGCGCTCGTTCTTTTGGATTTCCATGTAACAGGATGGGCATGCTTTTGGATTACAGGTTCTATTTTCTACCTATGGCCTGCAGCCGCTGCAATATTCGCCATTTATACTCTATACACAATTCTCAAAACGGACAACGTATCGAAGCTACAAAAAACAGCGTCATTTTTATTCCTTATCTATGCCGCACTTTCTCAAGAACAAACCGCAGGCGCATTATTTATGCTCGAAAGTTCGTTCTTTCTCCTATTCCCTAAAAAATGGAAAGAAATCCTACCCTATTTCATAATAACGCTTTTCTGCATTGCGATTATCCTCTTAGCGCCTGGTACGGCAATCCGTTCTCAAAATGAAGTCGCGAGCTGGTTCCCCGTCTGGAATGATTTGACTTTAAAGACTCGTTCTATCCTGTCCATTCAATGGTTATTAAATGGTTTTGCAGAAAGTCTGTCTCTTCTTTTTGCATCCATCCAAAGCTGCATTCTCGTCTATATTATTTCCAAAAAGAATCGCTCCATAAAATTCTTTATTCCCTTCATCACACTCGTCATACTCATCATAGGAGAAATCCTTTCTTTTGCAAGAATTCCACTACTTACAAATTTTGGCTTTAACATTGAAAATATGACAACGGCAATCGTCAATGAAGAACAGCTCAAAAGTCTTTCCATCATTCACAGCATACCGGTTCTATTCCAAAGCCTCCTTCTTCTTTTCACTTTTATCCTCATTTTTATCCATTCAAGACGGATTTCTATCTTTTTCATCACCGGGTTTGCCTGCGCCGCTGTTCTAATATTCTCTCCAACGATGTACGCTTCTGCGGGAAGAGTCTTCTTCATCCCTGCTATTCTATTTGCTGTCATTTCCCTGCATTTCTTTTCTAAAATACAATCGCTCAAAAGTCAGGTTTTACTGACTGTTTGGATCTCCCTTCTTATGGGAATGCAGCTTGTGTTCAACTATAAAGCGGCATTAGCCTATGTTACAGGGACTTAGCCTAAAACGCAACCCTAAATTCGCTGCCCTCGCCCACGACCGACTTCACTGAAATTTTTGCCTTGTGAAGTTCCGCAACATGTTTGACAATGGCAAGTCCTAGCCCCGTTCCGCCTGTTTCCTTGGAACGGCTCTTATCGACCCGATAAAAGCGTTCGAAGATGTACGGAATATGCTCATTCGAAATTCCAACACCGGAATCCTTGACTACAAAAGCCGAACCGTCGAAAAGGACTTCTACTGAGCCATTTTCCTTATTGTAGCGGATCGCATTGCCTATTAAATTGTATACCATCTCAAAAAGTTTATCCTTGTCGCCTTTAAGCATAAAAGACTTGTCTGGAATTTTAACCGATACATTTCTATTTTGTGCAATCGGAGTCAAAAGAAGCGTTACTTCCTTCACAATTCCAAGCAGGTCCACGTCTTCCAAAGTCAAGGACTTGCCACGAGATTCGTCCAATTCGGAAAGTTTGAGGATATCGTTAGTGAGTAAAAGCAAGCGAGTCGCTTCGCTATGAATTTTTGATGCAAACAAAGTAATATCTTCAGGCTTTGCCATCTTGTTTTCAATCATCTCCGCATAACCAGAAATGGACGTAAGCGGAGTCTTCAACTCATGAGAAGCGTTCGCCGTGAACTTTTCGCGCATCATTGACAGATTCTTTTTTTCCGTCACATCCAAAAGAATGACAATAACGCCCGAAACCTCATTATTCACAAGCACTGGACTTGCAATAAGCTGGATATCCTTGCCCAAAAGAACAATTTCGGCATCTTCCTTCTTGCCCTTGACTGCGGCTGCGATAGCCGAATTGAGAGCTATATTTCGAGAAAAACAGAGGACATTTCTTCCGATAAAACTTCCTTCCGCATGGAACATTTCGCGGGCGACACTATTCACAATCACCACGTCATTCTCCGCATCCAAAAGGATGAGCCCTTCGGACATATTTTCGATCAGCACGTTAAAGCGGTTCTGTTCGTGTTTCAACCGCAAGACTTCTCGCTGGATATCATCGCGCTGGCGCTTGATGGCCCGTGCAAAAGGAGCAAATTCTTTATAAACTAAATCTTCCTCTGGGAACTTGAGAGAATCCAGATGTTCCGCGAGCCTTTTGATGGGCGCGACAAAACGCCTGGAGAGAATATTCGCGAATAAAAGAGAAAAGAGGAATATAGCGAGCAAAAGAATGCCCAACTTTGGGTATACATTGGAGACGACAGAAAAGGCACTGCTTTTGCGGACAGCGAGGCGGAGCACGTTGCCATCGGGCAAGAGCTTTGCATAATAATACAGATCCGTTTCAAGCGTATGCGAAGG
>JALNVO010000143.1 GCA_023231365.1 Fibrobacteraceae bacterium
ATTCCCAAAAGGATGCTCGCCGGGTTCCCGTAATTGAAAACGCTGCCGGGAATGCGGTTGAAGTGATAGTGAAAAAGGAAATCCAGAATTTTTTCTGGAGGCAAATTTTTGAGAGTACTCATGGGAACGCAGTAGTCCAAGCTATGCGTGAGCAAATGGCGGACGAGGATGCTTTCTCTGTAATTTGTGCGCAACTCGGGAATATAGTCAATGACTTTGTCGTCTAATCCGAGCTTCCCTTCGAGAATGCGTTTTAATGCAAGTGTCGACGTTGGACAGACTTTTGTGAGTGAAGCAATGTCAAAAACAGAATCCCTGTGCGTTTCAAAAGGGAAAACTTTTGTCTTGCCATCTGGTAGAATGAATCCAGCGACAGCTTTTGAAAAAATTCCAGCGGCAGCGGCTTTGCAGAAAAGATTCTGTAAGGATTCATCAAAGTTCGGCTTCATTTCGTGACCTCTAAAAATTATCCACCAAGATAGTTTTTTGGGTATGGATTTTGATTTTAGAAAGCCAAAAGAGGAATGCAAAAGTAAAAAGAGTGGCCGATTTGTTCTATTTTATGGCGAGGAGAATTTTATGGAAGAACAAATTGATGTCTTGGATGCCCAAGGGCGGAAAACGGGCGAAATACGTTCTCGCAGGGATGTCCATAAATTTGGGCTGTGTCACAGAACCGTCCATATTTGGTTTATGGATAAGGCGGGCCTCATTCTCTTTCAACAGCGTGCACACGACAAATTGAACAATCCGGGCTTGTTCGATACGAGTTGCGCCGGTCATATCTCTGCGGGCGATTCCAGCTTAGATTCGGCTGTTCGCGAGATTCGCGAAGAACTGGGCTTAAAAAAGAATCCCGAGGATCTCAAATATCTCTTTGAAGCCAAACATGAAAGTATCCTCAATGGCGGAACTTATCTGGATAATGAATTCTATGACACGTATGTCTCATCCATTTCGGATGAGGAGAAAAAGAGGCTCCGCCCGCAGCCACATGAAGTAGATGACTTCTATTGGTTTTCTAAAGAAGAATTTCGGAGAAGCTTGCTTTCGTCACCGGAAAAATTTGTGAGCCACCCAAAGGATTTCGATTATCTTTTGAAATGACTATTTGATTGCTGGAACGACAATCCAAGCTTTATTGCCGGGTTTTACGTTCACGGTATAGTCAAAGCGTTTGACTGCATTTCCATATTCGTTGGTGGCGATGACGCTTACTTTGTGCATTCCCGGAGCTGCAGGAAGGCGTGACATACGGATATCATTCGGGAGGAATAGTCCGACTCTCAAATCGGCCTGTTCCATTTGCGCTGCGGCGACATCGGTGCCGATGTTTGTAAGGAGGTTCAGCCAAACGTTATCTGTTTCCATAGCTTTTTTGGCTTCTTGGGCGGCAAATGTGCGCGTGGCAACTCGGATAGCTGTGCGGGTGAGCGTCGTGCTCTTTTCTTCGCTCAAATTCTTATCCAAGTTCTTGGAAATGTCCGCGACGACTTCCGGTTTGAATATTCCGGGATAGTCGTCAAGTTTGACCTCTAAATTGTGCACTTGAGATTTGATGCTTTTCCGTTCCGGGAGCGCAATGGTAATAGATACCGTCGTTCCTCCGCGTGCGGAAGTCGAAATTGCCGGAGCGGGGAGAGTAATGCTTTCGACTTTGCCGGTCTCGGCACTTTTTCCCATCAAGTTGAGAACGCCGCCGCGGACATACGTGCCGCTCAGCATCCATTCGCCAAGGATCGAGCTATGGCCTGCGTAGCCGACGACGATAACTTCTCCATTTGCATTCCGTGCCGCTTCAGGAGTTTGAACCGTTCCTGAATTTGGAAACTTGAGTGATTTAAGATCGTCTTCTCGGCCGCGTTGCTTGAGGTAGTCTGCGATGAATGCCTGCGCTTCAGCGGGCAATTTACAGGGGTCTTCTTCGTATGCTTGTGCTGTTTTGTAATAGGAAATGGCGGCATCATCTTTTTCGCCTTCCATATCGTAGACAATGGCGATTAAGTAACGCAAAAAGCCAGCATCGTTTACTTTCTTATTGTTCTTTTGGTATAGCTGCTGCAAAGCGATATCCGCGGCGCGGACTTCGACGAGAGCTCCATCGATATCCTTCATTGCGAGATAGTTGATGATGTTCATCTCGTAGAGGGCAAGGACTTCAAATGGCCGTGCCCGGTATGGGCGCATATTGTCGTTGGTGAGTATGGCAGCGGCTTCGTTCGATACGGAACGGGTGTAAAGGTCTTCGTAGACTTGCTTCGCTTTTTCAAATTCATCGGCGCTCTTTTCCCACTCGCCGTTGTAATGATAGAGCGTTGCAAGGTCAAAATGATAAAGGAACTCACTATTGGATCCGTAAAGGTCATCCTGTTTTTTGACGACCTTGTCGATGGCAGCCGGGAAACCGCCTTTTTCCAAAGGTTCTGAGAGTTCTTCGTAGCGCGTCATGGATTTATTAGCGCAAGCGACGAAGAAAATCGAAAGAGAGATCAGTAGAAAAAGGCGTTTCATCGAAGAGTCCTTTTTTGATTACATCTTCACTGCATCGCGGGACATATATTTCTTGATTTTCTTGTCGCCGATCCAGATGGTCTTGTGTGTCTGGATGTCGACGAGTTGGAGGTCAATCTGGTAGAATATGACTTGTTCTCCCCCGTCTTGGTCTACGATGGAGTTGAGGCTGCCGGTGAGCATCAAGTCAGCGCCGATTTCCTGGCCGGCTTCCTTGCGGGATTCTTCAGTGGCGTTGCCGGATTGGCTTGCAAGTTCTGCGCGGAGTTCGCCGCGTTCTTCCGCATTGGCGACAAAGTCTACCTTGCCGGAATTGATGAGTGCGCGTTCCATATCCTTGATGAACGTTTCTACGTTGATATGTTCGTGGCTCTTGTTGCGGACATCGCCAATGACCACCGTCGGGAGAGTCCCGTTTTTAGCCTGGAGAATTTTGTCGTACCAAGGACGGGCGATGCAGTCTTGGATCATTTCGTCGGCGACGAGGCGGGAGTCCGTATCGTTCCATTTTCCGGACAAATCTATGACGGAATCGGATTCAATGCGGGTGACCTTTTTGTTGTTGCTGGCACAGCCGATAAGCGCAACTGTTGCTACGCAGATGATAAGTGTATTAAGAATACGGGACATAGAACCTCCCTAAAAGAGTGAATTGTTATGAATAATATAGTAAACGGCTTTTGAATGTGCTATCGGTCGCTCTGTGTAACCGTTCATCGGAATAAATAGATTTTTTATACGGCTTTTATTTATTTTTAAGCAAGAAAAATCAAGGAGTCCTTTTATGTGGAAAGCTCTATTTTTAATGCTGCTTCCGTTATTGGCTTTTGCCGGGGAAGGAACGAGTTCGTTTTCTCCATGGTCCAGCTATGGTTTGGAATTGGGCTCCGTTATGCCTGTCAATGATTCCTGGAATGAGGAAACCTCTGCATTTCTATATGGAAATTTTATTGCAAATTTTCAGGTACTTCCGATGATGAGCGTTACAGGGGATGCGGGATATGCATTCCCCGGGAATGGCTTTAATGTAAAGATTGGTTTGGAGCAGCAGCTCTTGTCCACGGACTTTTCTCCTTTTGTAGGAGGGATGGCTGGCTTGGACATTGTTCCCGATGATGATCATGTTTCCAAGTTCAGTGATCGTGTAGGGCCTATTCTCGAAGCGAATGCCGGCCTTCTTTTCTTCAGAAATTCCTATTTTTCGTTCCGGCTCAAGGGCTCTTATCAGTGGACATTTGACAAGGAACTTGACCATGGTTGGGGTGTTTCGCTCGGGGTCCTTTTTGCCAATTCACGTCCGGGCCTGAAGGCGATAGACGTCAGCAAATGAAAATTTCAACGCGCGGTCAATATTCCCTGGAAGCCCTTCTATGTCTCGCCGTTTCTTCAGGCCATAAACCGCAGAGCATCCGTGCCATATCGGAACAGAGCGGAATTTCTGATGGTTATTTGGAACAACTTTTTATCCCATTAAAAAAGAAGGGCTTGGTTATCGGCAGCCGCGGTGTGCAGGGCGGCTATGCCTTGGCTAAGGATCCTTCTAGAATTTCGGCGGGCGATGTGCTCCGCGCTGTAGAAACTTCGCTCCACCCGGTTCCGTGTGTGCAAGGTGGATACTGTAAAAGAGAGAAAATCTGCGCTTCCAGACGTACTTGGAAAACGATAGATTCCGCACTGGAAAATGTTTTGAATTCTGTAAAACTTTCGGATTTGATAATAGTTTATCGCGGGCTTTCCGGGGAGGTCATATGAAAATTTCGACGAAGGGCCGTTATGGAATCCGCTTTTTAATAGACGTCGCGGAACAGGGTGCTGGGGCTCTCTGTACTCTTTCGGATATTGCAAAACGAGAGAGTATTTCCGAAGCTTATTTGGAACAAGTCGCTGTCGTTTTAAAGCGTTCAGGCTATATCCGCTCGGTAAAAGGCTCAAGCGGAGGTTTTATTTTGGCAAAGGATCCCTCGGAGGTCCGCATTGGCGAAGTCCTCCGCAATTTGGAAGGTGATCTGTCGGTAGTCGAAGCTCCGCTTCCCGGCAAGAAGGAATCTCTTTTTCGCCAAGCGATACGCGTGGGCTTTTACAATAAACTCGATAATGCAGTGAACGAATCTCTTGGCTCTTTTACTTTAGGATCGCTTATTTGCGGTGAAAAGAGCAAAACTGAGTATATGTACTATATTTAGTGCTTACAACTGTTCGGTTTCAGGTTCACTTATTGTAGTACCCTTCACTATGTCTCGTTTGCCTTCATCGCCCAGTCGCTTTTCGCTCGGTCCCGGATGCGAAGCCTATTACGGATAAGCTCTTAATCAATTAAATTGGAATTATAAGAAGTCTGCCTGTTGGCGGCTTTTTTTGTTTTTTACTTTTATCGGTAGCATTTTTTACTTCTCTGGGTGTTTAATAGGCATGAAAGGACCGATGAATACGGGCAATTTTAAATTCGATTCTCTATACCGTACGTTTTCGCCGATGGTATTTCGCCGGTGCTTGGCTCTGCTTAAAGAGGAAGCTGAAGCATTTGACGTGATGCAGGAAGTGTTTGTGCGGGTGCTTACAAGGGAAGATTCGCTGGATTTGAATGCTCCTTCCAGTCTTTTGTGGACTTCGGCGACAAGGCTCTGCCTGAACCGGATCCGCGATAAGACGCGCCGTGGGCTTGTGGATTCGACGGATGCTCTTTTGCCGCAGATAGCGAATTTGAAGGATGAGTTCGACGGGTATGAACGCTCGAATATGTTCTTCCAATTGTTCTCCGGTGAACCGGTTTCTTCGCGGACGATTGCCGTATTGCATTATGTGGACGGAATGACTCTAGAAGAAACGGCGAAGGAAGTCGGCCTTTCCGTGAGCGGAGTGCGAAAGCGCCTCGGCTCGTTACAGACAAAGCTCAAGATCCTGGAGGCGGTGAAATGATACCCGACTGGAAGTTAGAACGCTTTTTGGTAAACAACCTGTCCAAGGCAGAAATGGAAGACATCCGCCGAGAAGAATTGTCGGATGAATTCTTGCATGCGCGTTTGGAAACGCTGCGGAAGAAGAACGCCGAGTTTTTTGAAAAACACCCGGCGGATTTGGAACTCTTTGAAATTCGCAGTAAGGCGGAAGGGCGCAAAGTGGTAGCCAAGCGCTATTATAAGCCGCTTCTCGTCGCTGCTCT
Source organism: Fibrobacteraceae bacterium (assembly GCA_023231365.1). Taxonomy (GTDB): domain Bacteria; phylum Fibrobacterota; class Fibrobacteria; order Fibrobacterales; family Fibrobacteraceae; genus Hallerella. Next base: position 5,672 of record JALNVO010000143.1, read on the forward strand.
TTTTTTAATAGTGCTGATGCCGGTGTTTGCTCCGGACATTCTTCCTCTGTGGAAAAAATCCACGGTAGAAGTCAGCGCTTATACAGAAGATGGATTGCGGGTAAAGGGCCTTGCACCCCGCTTTGAAGTGTGGAAGAAAACGCAGGACAGCGCGGTAATTTTGACGGAAAAGAGCGAAGTGCGCGCAGGTGACGAACTTCAGGTCCGCTATCTAGTTCCTGAAAAATGTTACGGGATGATTTTCAGTATGGACGGCAGAGGTTCGGTGACGTTCCATCTTTCGGATGGCGGAAGTGCTCTTTCTTTGGAACCTGGCAAGATGCGGGCTCTTGATTTCGCGTATAAATTGGACGATGCCCCTTATTTTGAAAAATTCTATTTTCTTGTTTCGGCGAATCGTTTTACTTTAGACGTAAAAAACTTGGATTCTTTGCTCAAGGACAAGGGTATCAGGGTTGAATCGCTTTCACTCCGCAAGGCGGACAAAGGTTGGGGAAAATAAGATGAATATTTTTATAAAGCTTTTTTTCTTGTTCTTTATGGCGTTAGAGTCTTTTGCTGCAATTCCTGTGGAGCGCTATCTTTTTGCCGTGGGCGCCAATGATGGAGGTAAAAACCGTCCGAGGCTCCGCTATGCGGAAAGCGATGCAGAGGCATTTTCAAAAGTACTCGTAGAAATGGGTGGGGTGAACGCCAAGAACGGCGTCATTCTCCGCGAGCCTTCTTTGGCCTCCATGAAGCGCGGATTTGAAAATTTGGACAGGAAACTTTCCGAAAAGTCGAATACTCGGAAAGAAGTGCTCTTCTATTATAGCGGGCACGCGGATGAACGCGGACTTCGTATTGGAGATGAGCTCTATGCGTGGGCTGATTTGCGGAGGCGGATCGACGCTCTTTCCGCGGATGTGAAAATTTCGGTAATAGACGCTTGCGGTTCGGGTGCGATCACTCGCGTTAAAGGTGGTGTGGCCGTGCCGGCCTTTATGGTGGATGCGTCTAGCGATATGAAGGGTTATGCCTTCATCACTTCGAGCACTGAAGAAGAATCGAGTCAGGAAAGCGATCGGCTTCGCGGGTCGTTCTTTACGAAGTCCCTTGTCACGGGACTTCGCGGTGCGGGCGATGTTTCTGGCGACGGCAAAGTGACTCTTTCAGAAGCCTATCAATTCGCTTTTAACGAGACGCTTGAAAAAACGCAAGCAACGCTTGGTGGCGTACAGCATCCAAGCCGCGATATGAATTTGGCAGGCACGGGTGACGTTGTGATGACAGATGTGAGGAGTACTTCGGCAGGGCTTGTCCTCGGCGAAGGTGTTGATGGTCGTGTTTTTGTGCGCGATGCTTCGGGAGCTCTCGTAGTGGAACTTCGCAAAGCCCGCGGGCGTTCTTTGGAGATCGGACTTGCTCCGGGAGTTTATAAAGTGCTAGTGGAACGTCCCTCGATGGCGCTAGCTTCTTC